>CAXSES010000265.1:0-4752 GCA_964236225.1 uncultured Acetobacteraceae bacterium | reverse complement strand
GCCCTGGCAAAAAGCGTGCGAAGCGCACGCCAAGGCCAGGCAGCGTGACAGGACGCCTTAAGTAAAGCCGATCCAGGGGGCTCCCCCTGGCGGGTCCCCGGTTTCAGGATGTGGGGCAGAGCCCTGGCCTTGCCCGCCTTGGCAGGTCAGAGTCTAAGGCCTTTGATATCGGAAGGCGTGTCCTGATCCGCGCGAGAGAGTGCAATGAGTCATAATTCGTTCGGTCATCTCTTCCGCGTGACCACCTGGGGCGAGAGCCACGGCCCTGCGATCGGCTGCGTCGTCGATGGGTGCCCGCCGAGGATCAGGCTTGCCGAGGCCGACATCCAACCCTGGCTCGACCTTCGGCGTCCCGGCTCGTCGAAATTCGTCACTCAGAGGCAGGAGCCCGACAGGGTGGAAATCCTGTCAGGCGTGTTCGAGGGGATGACGACCGGGACCCCCATCGCCCTCTCAATTGCCAACCAGAATCAGAAATCCGATGATTACCGGGGCATCGCCGAGCAGTTCCGCCCCGGCCATGCCGATTTCACCTACTTCGCGAAATACGGCATCCGGGACCATCGAGGGGGCGGCAGGTCGAGCGCACGCGAGACGGCAACGCGCGTCGCCGCCGGCGCGATCGCCAGGAAAGTGCTCGGCGCACGGGTCGTGCTGCGCGGCGCCCTGGTGGCGTTGGGCGGGGACGAGGTGAGTCGGGCTGCGTGGGATTGGGACGAGATCCGCCGCAACGATTTCTTCTCGCCCGATCCTATGGCGGCGGAACGCTGGGCGGAGCTGCTGCTCGCGGCGCGGAAATCCGGCAACAGCCTGGGCGCGGTCGTGGAGGTCAGGGTGGACGGGGTCCCGCCTGGGCTTGGCGCGCCAGTGTACGGCAAGCTCGATGCGGATATCGCGTCCGTGCTGATGGGCATCAACGCGGTCAAGGGCGTGGAGATAGGCGACGGGTTCGCCGCGGCCGAACTCACGGGTGAGAGCAACGGCGACGAGATGCGGCGCGATCCCGACGGCTCGGTCCGCTTCCTGTCGAACCATGCCGGAGGTGTGCTGGGGGGCATCTCGACCGGGCAACCCATCATCGCACGGTTCGCGGTGAAGCCGACAAGCTCCATCCTGATCCAGCGGCGCTCGATCGATCGTTCCGGAGACGAGGTTGACGTCGTCACCCGTGGCCGACACGACCCCTGCGTCGGCATCAGGGCCGTGCCGGTCGCCGAGGCGATGATGGCCTGCGTGCTTGCCGACCACCTGCTGCGTCACCGCGCGCAGAATCCGGCGTCTGATACCGACGGCCTTTGACGTCGACGTGCCGGGAGGCAAGGCCAGGGCTCTGCCCTGGACCCGCCAGGGGGAGCCCCCCTGGACCGGCCTTCCTTGAGTGACAGATCATCGCTAGGGGTTGTTGGCATGGCGCAGGGAACGCTCGTTGCGCCTTCGCGCGCGCACGTCGTTCCGGCTGCCGCCACGATGGCCCCGCGGCGTCGCCAGGGATCGTGGGTCTCCGGGCCATGCCGACGCTTCCGGAATAAGATCGTCGCCGGAATCCGACCGATTTCGCTGAATTCTCTTCCAGGTTAGCTTAGGTTAACCAACACCTGAGTACATCTGACTATTGTTGTCTCAGCGCGTGACTTGATGGGCTGAAGGACAGGACTGTCCTTTGGCGCATCGTCACGCGAGAACGCACCAGCTCTCTTATACCGAGAAAGAACCACAATGAGCGGAACGACCGGCGTTGCCAATCCCTCTTCGACCACCAGCAGCGCCGGCTCGACGGGCGCCGCTCCGGGTGGCGGCGGAAGTGGCGGATCGTCTGTGGGAGTGAGCACGTCCGGTGTCACCCTGCCGACCCTGCCGCCGCAATACTCGACGGGAAACCTCGGCTTCTTCACGCGCAACACCGAAGCCGTGCCGACCTCGATCACCGTGGGTCCGGACGGCGCGCTGTATGTCGGGGAGCTGACCGGCATCCCCTACCCGGACGGCTACGCCAGCGTCATCCGCATCGCCAATCCCACCATCACCACCGGCTTTGACGGCACGACCCCCAGCGGCGTGCCCCAGGTCTATGCCAGCGGCTTCAGCCAGATCCAGAGCGTCGGCTTTGATGCGAAGGGGGACATGTACGTCCTCGAATACGTCAACTCCAACGCCGTGTACGACCCGACTCAGTCGGTCACGAGCCTGCCGCCCAGCCTGCTGATCAAGGTGGCGCCCGATGGCGTGCGCACCACGATCTCCGGCCCGGAGCTCAAGCTCGGCAACTACCTGCTGGTGGACAAGTCCTCGGGCGACGTGTTCGTCAGCACCAACAACGCCAGCACCGACGGCGGCGAGGTGCTGCGCTACCATACCGATGCGGCCAGCGGCGCGGTGACGTCCACCGTGGTGGCGAGCGGCCTCGCCAACCCGCGCGGCCTGGCGTTCGGCCCCGACGGCAACCTCTACGTCCTCAACACCGGCGACGGCACGCCCTCCAGCTCCCCCGACGCCGCCACGGCGCCCGTCATCCCCTTCATCCCCGGCCTGGTCAGCGAGCGCGGCGGCTACACCGGCTCCATCACCCGCGTCGACATCACCAGCCCGGCCGGCGGGCAGCAGACGGTCCTCACCGGCCTGCCCAACTTCCGCGAGTTCGATCCCACGACCGGCCAGGACCGCGTGATCTCGGAAGGCGCCAACGGTCTGGCCATCGCGGCGGACGGCACCGCCTACGTCGCCTCCGGCGGCGGGCTCGCCCCTGAGACGGCGGCTGCGGTGGGCACTCTGGGCGACAACCTGCAGGGGGTGCTGAAAATCACCGGCCTGTTCGGCGCCAACCCGGCCGCGGCGACAGTGACGCCGGCCTTCAACTCGCTGAACTACGCCGCCGCCAATGGTCCTGACGGGGCGACCACCCTGTTCAACACCGAGAGCAACCTGAACGACGTCACGATCGGTTCCGATGGCAAGCTCTACGCCGTCGATGCGGCCCGCAACGACGTGTATGGCCTGACCAACAACGGCACCACGGTCGACAGCGTCACCGTGATCCAGAAGCAGCCGCCTGTGCTGACGCCGCCGCAATACGCGGCCGTCGTCGCGGCCGGCGGCAACCCGACCGCCGACTACCAGGCCGAGATCGCCAGCCCGACCACCAAGAACGCCGACAGCCTTCCCAACACGCCGGGCGACAACGCCCTCCTCGCCGCCAACTCCGCCGCCGCCTCCGCAGCCTCCGCCGCTGCGGTCGCGCCGGACTCGACCGCCCCCGGCGCGATCGCCACCGTTCCGACGACCGACCCGACCGCATCCACCGATTCGACCCTGACGGGCGTCGCGACCTCGACCACCGGCACGACGGCCACCGCCGCGCCTGATCCCACCGCCGCCGCGATGCCCGTGGCGACAACACCCGACCCGTCCACCTCGGCGGGCACGGTCACGCCGGTCGCGACCACCACCGATCCGACGCTCGCCCCGCATGGCGAGGATGCCGGAACCGGGGCCTCCGGCCTTCCGACCGTTCCGAATCCCGACGCGGGCGGCTCGCCCTTCCCCGGGCCGGTCGATCCGGTGAGCCCGCCGGTGCTGCCCGGCAACATCTACGCGCCCTACTACAACCCGTTCTTCGGGAATTTCGCGCCGGCGGCATGCGAGCCGCTGGTCCTGCCCGCGGGCGCCAACGGCCACTACACTGTGTCCAACGTCATCAACTTCGGCGATCGCCTGGCCGATGACGGCAGCGTCGGCAAGCTGCTGGGCCTGCCCTCGCCGGCGACGGCGGCGCCCTACTCTCCCACCGGGGATTTCTCGGACGGCCCGAAATGGACCACCGACCTGTCCCAGATGCTCGGAGCGGGCCAGACCGACGCGCAGACCAACTTCGCCTACGAGGACGCCACCGCGCAGTCGACCTTCAATCCGATGGACCCCTTCGGGACGCTTCTCGACTTCCAGGGTCAGGTGAACCTGTTCCAGGCGACGGACCACACCTTCAGCGCCAACGATCTCGCCACGGTGACCTTCGGCGGCAACGATCTGACGTTCCCGAGCAACGTGTCCCCGGAGACGACGGTCACGCTGACCGTGAAGGCGATCACGGACGGTCTGCATGAGCTTGCCAACCTCGGCGCCAAGCACTTCCTGATCACGAACCTGCCCGACGTGACCCTCGCGCCGCTGTTCAGCGAGCCGGCGTTCCTGGCAGCCACCGGAGCAACCCAGGCCGGGTTCGAGGGACTGGTCAACGACTTCAACACCCAGCTCGCGGCCGGCGTCGCCACCTTCAAGGCCACGACAGGCCTGGATGTGAAGACGCTTGATCTGCACGCTCTCTACAACGGGATTGCCGCCGACCCGTCCGCCTATGGCTTCAGCAACATCTCGCAGCCGATCCTTGCCAATCCCCCGACGACCGGATCGACGCCGGTCTACAATCCCGCCGTGGTCGGGCAGGACCCGCAGGTGCAGCATTCGTCCCTGTTCCTCGACCCCTACTTCGACCCGACCGCCCTTGGCCAGGCGATCATGGCCCAGACGGCGCGGACCATGCTGAGCTAAAGGAGGCAGAGACTCGCCGGCTTTCGGCGAGTGAATACGGCTCCGTAGCGATTACGGGCACACGGCATGGCGGGAGGCCTCGAACGGCCTCCCGCCATTTCTCATTCTGGTGCTGCCTTGTAGCGGTGCGGGCGAGGCAGGAGGCAGGCAAGGTTGAGGCTCTGCCTCAAACTCCGCCAAAGGCTCGCCTTTGGAATCCATTACTTAAGT
>CAXSES010000264.1:0-4766 GCA_964236225.1 uncultured Acetobacteraceae bacterium | reverse complement strand
CCGGACGCATTGCGTGTGGCAAGGAGGGCGGCGGGCAGCGTGACCACGAAGGTCAGCGCTCCGAGCGCCACATAGGCCGTCCGCCAGCCGAACTCGGCCAGCAGGAATTGCGCGAGCGGCGGCAGGACGGCCCCGCCAAGCCCCACGCCCAGCAGGGAAAGGCCGAGCGCAAATCCGAGCTTGCGGTCGAACCGCCGCACCATGACGGCCGAGTACCCAAGTGGCGACGCGCCGCCGCCCAGCAGGGGGATGCCGAGGAACACGAGGTAGAGGTGCCAAAGGTTGGGGGTAAGCAGGCCGAGCGAGGCAACCAGAAGCGACAGCGCGACAAGCGAGAACAGGATGACGCGGCGCGGGCCGAAGCGGTCGAGGACCACGCCCCAGATCGGCGAGGAGAAGGCGAGCCCGAACTGGAAGAACGACAGCGCGGCGAACAGCCCGGTGCGGGTCCAGCCGAACTCCGTCGTCAACGGGCGGACGAACACGCCGAACGAGTAGAGCGCCAAGGTTCCGACGCAGAGCACCATGCCGACCGCTGATGCGCCCACGGCCAACCAGTCGTGATCCAGCTCCCCTGCAGCACTGGATTGGGCAAATTCTACATCGGGCGGCACGGATAGGCGGCCGTCCCCAAGGAGGGGAGAGGAAGGCGCCGCTTCGTTGAGTCCGTTGCCCATCGTTCACTCCCGTGTTTCGGCCAGGTTCTTGTATGCGACGAGCGGGCTGCCCCGCTCGCCAGAATGGTCAGGTAGCCTTACTAGAGTGGGTGCGCACCCCCCCCCGCAAGGATGCACGGGCACGGCGTCCAGCCTGGAACCCGCACCTTCCCCCGCCATCGCTTCCCGTCGTCGTCAAGTGCCCTTGCCGTGGTGATGGAGGGGCACGGCCCGGAACCGCAGCGCCTTTGGCTCACGATGACGGGGGAAGTTGCTGCTCCTGGGCCGGACCCTCAGATGGGATACCGCCCGCGCCCGCGCGTCAGCGTGGTCAGGCGTATCTCGGTGAAGTCCTCGACCGCATAGGGACCGGACCGGCCCCAGCCACTTTCCTTCACGCCGCCGTTCGGCAGCGACGGCTCGCTGGCCATGGTCGGGCCGTTGATGTGGACCATGCCGCAGTCGAACCGCTGCGCCAGCTCCAGCCCGCGGTCCTGGTCGCCCGTCAGGATGCTCGCGCACAGGCCGTAGCGGGTGTCGGACGCCCTCTCCAGCGCCTCCTCGGGACTGTCCACCGCCTCGATGATGAGCACGGGGCCGAACGTCTCCTCGCGGGTGATCGGGGCGGCGGCCGGCACGTTGGTCAGGATCGTCGGCGCATACACCCGCCCCTCCGCCTGGCCGCCGATGACCAGCGTCGCGCCGCGCAGGACCGCATCCTGCACCCGCTCCTCGACCGAGCGGAGCGCGCGGTCGTTGATCAGCGGCCCGATCACGGTGCCGGGCACGGAGGGGTCGCCGGACTTGAAGCCGCGCACCTTGGCCGCCAGCCGCTCCACGAACTCGTCATGGATGGGCCGCTCGATCAGCACCTTGCGCGCGTTCATGCAGATCTGGCCCTGGTGGAAGAAGGCGCTGAACGCCGTCGTGTCCACCGCCCCCGCCAGGTCCGCGTCGCGCAGGATGAGCACCGGGTTGTAGCCGCCAAGCTCCAGCACGATGCGCTTGAGCGCCTGGCCGGCCCGCGCCGCCAGCATCCGCCCCACGGCGGAGGAGCCGGTGAAGTTGATGCTCCGCACCGCGGAGCTTTCGAAGAAGGCGTCGGCGACCGCTGCGGCCTCTCCCGGGGCGTGCGTCACCACGTTGATCGTGCCGGGCGGGAAGCCGGCCTCGTCCATGATCTCGGCCACCAGCAGCCCGGCCGACAGCGGCGCCTCCTCCGACGGCTTGAGCACCACGGTGTTGCCGAACACCATGGGCAGCAGCACGGTGCGCCACGCCAGGGTGAACGCGCCGTTCCAGGGCGAGAAGCCCGCAACCACGCCAAGCGGCTTGCGGACCGCGAGCGCCAGGCGGCCGGGCACGTCACTGGGGATCACGTCGCCGACCGGCCGGAAGCCCCAGCCCGAGGCCTGGCGGAGCTGGTCGGCGACGAGCTTGACCTGGTAGCCCGCGAAGGCGCCGCAGGTGCCGGCCTCGACGGCCATCACGTTGACGATGTCCTGCCGGCGCCGCTCCACGATGTCGGCGGTCTTGAGGAACAGGCGCTGCCGCTCGCTGGGCGGGGTGGCGGCCCAGCCTGGGAAGGCGGCGTGGGCCGCGGCGACTGCCGCATCGGCTTCGGCACGGCCGCCGGCCGCGACCTCGGCGGCGATCTCGCCGTTGTAGGGGTTGTAGTCGGGAAAGGTCCGGCCGCCCGGGGCCGACCACTGGCCGCCGATGTAGTGAGTGGTGCGGCCGGTCAGCCGGATGGGCGTTATCTCGTTCATGGCAGCTTCTCCCCTGCTTGACGCCGGCCCTTTTCAGGCCCGCTCTAAGGTGACCGGCAGCTTGCGCCCGATTGATTTTGTCAGGTTCCCTGACTAAGCAGTTCCCGTGGCCGGCGCAAGGCTTTGCGGGCGGCCGCAGTCCTGTCTGGAGGTTTCGATGGTTCCTGTGCTGCCGCTGCCGCGCCTGGTGTTTGGCGCCGGCGCGCTCTCGTCGGTTCCGGGCGAGCTGTCGCTGCTCGGCGTCCGCCGTCCGCTGCTGCTGAGCGACCGTGGGTTGGAGCGGGCCGGGGCGGCAGCACAGGCAGTGCGGGTGCTGCCGCCAGGTGCGGCGCAGTACCTGGACGTCCCGGAGAACCCGACGCTGGCCGACGCCGACGCGGCCTTCGCAGCCTACCGCGAGGCGGGCTGCGACGGGATCGTCGCCCTGGGCGGCGGGTCCGTGCTCGACACGGCCAAGTTCGTCGCTGCGCTCGCTGGGGACGGCCCTACGTCTGCCGCCGACATGCAGGGCAGGCCGGAGCGGATCGGCCTCCGTTTGGCGCCGCTCGTCGCGATCCCGACCACAGTCGGCACCGGCAGTGAAAGCTCGCCCGTGGCCGCCCTGCACGACGACCCGCGCAGCCCGGCGGTGGGCACGCGCAGCCCGCGCCTGGTCCCGCGCGTCGCGATCTGCGACCCGGACCTCGCGCGCACCCTGCCGCGGCGGCTGATCGCGGCGACCGGCCTCGACGCGTTGTCGCACTGCCTCGAAGGGTTCTTCTCCGAGCCTGCGAACCCGGTCATCGACGCGCTCGCGCTTGATGGCCTCGCGCGGGCCTATGCCGCCATCGCCGCTGCCGTCGAGGGCGACGACGCGGCGCGCGGCGCGCTGATGGCGGCCGCCTTTTCCGGCGGCGCGGCCATCCACAAGGGCCTTGGTCCCGCCCACGCCGTGGCGCTGGCCTGCGGCGACCAGGACCTGCACCACGGGATGCTGGTCGCGGCAGCCCTGCCGCACACCGTCGCCCTGGTCTCGCCGCACGCGCCGGCCAAGGCCGACCGGGCCGCTGCGGCGCTGGGTCTTCCCAACGGGGGTAGCATCCCGGACGCGCTGCGGGCGCTGAACGCCGCGCTCGGGCTGCCCGCCAGCTACCGCGAGGCGGGCTACCGCGCTGCCTCCGTTGACGCGCTGGTGGAGGGCATGGCCGCCAGTGCGTTCAACCGCGCAAGCCCCTACAAGCCAACGGCCGGCGACTACCGCACGATCCTTGGGAAGCTGCTGGCCTGACCTGGATCGTGGCGGTGATTTGTGTATGAAACGCCGGATGCCACCCTGCGGCAGGAGGTGGAGTACCAGCAGTGCCCAGCCAAAGCGCCGCATGGCGGACCCGCAACCTCGGCCGCCTGCTGTTCTCGGCGACCGGCCTGTTCGTCCGCGAGAAGCTCCGCACCGTCCATGCCGGCGGTTTCGGCGCCGCAACCGAGGTGCAGATGGCGCTGGTCCAGAACCTCGACCTGCACGGCACGCGGCTGACTACGATTGCAGCGCGGGCAAGCATGACCAAGCAGAGCATGCTGGAGCTGGTGGACAAGGCCGAGGCGTCGGGACTCGTCGAGCGCCGGACCGATCCGGACGACCGACGAGCCAAGATCGTCGCGTTCACGCCGGCGGGGCTTGAGATGCTCGAGCTGGTGCGCCAGGGCGTGGCCGCCGCGGAACGGCGCATGGCAGCGGTGACCGGGGCCGAGTTCCTGTCCGTCATGAAGGAACGGCTCGCCATCTATGTCGCAGCCGTGAACCCGGCGGCGGATGGGTTGAGGATGTCGGACAGGAATGACGTGTGGCGGATGCGCAGCGTCAACCGTGTGCTGTTGTCGGCGTCCGGCGCCTTCGTCCGGGACGTGCTGCGCGTGATGCACGAGGGTGGTTTCGACACCGTGGCGGAGGTTCACCTGACCCTGTTCCGCAACCTCGGCCTCGGCGGCACGCGCCTGACCGAAATTGCGTTGCAGGCGCGGATGACCAAGCAGGCGATGGCGGAGCTGGTGGACAAGGCCGAGGGTCTCGGCTTCGTCGCACGGCGGCCGGACCCTGGTGACCGGCGGGCCAAGATCGTCGTTTTCACCCCGGCCGGGCTTCGGCTGCTGGACCAGCAACGCGACGGCGTCGAGGCGGCGGAATGGCGCATGGCGGCCGTGACCGGCACGGCGTTCGTGGCCGATCTGCGGGCGCAGTTGACGGCCTACGTGGCAAGCGCCTGTGCCGCGGACAGCGAACCGGCGCGGCTTTTAATGCACAGCTAAGCAGGCTTCCTCGGCCCTGCACACGCATGGTAATGTCGGGTCATCTTTGACCTCAGGA
>CAXSES010000263.1:0-4770 GCA_964236225.1 uncultured Acetobacteraceae bacterium | reverse complement strand
TGGTTTCCAAAGGCGAGCCTTTGGCGGGGTCCAGGGGCAGAGCCCCTGGCCTTAACTTCCTTCCTGGCTTCTAGGCCGGGGCACCCAGGCCGGGGCGCGACCCGCGCGTCCGGTTCCGCGCCGAGGTGGCGCCCGCCCCCGCGCCTCCCACATGCCGGCCATGGACAGACACCCCCAGATGAATCGCGCCGCCGGCCTCGACCGCCTGGCCGCGTTCGCCCCCGACGCCGGCCACGCCTACGCCTCCGGCCGCAACACCGATTTCGGCCCCGGCACCGAGGGCGCGACCTCCGCCCTCTCGCCTTTCCTGCGCCGCCGCCTGCTGACCGAGCGCGAGGTGGTGGCCGCCGCCCTGGCGTCGCGCGGCCCGGCGGAGGCCGACCGCTTCGTCCAGGAGGTCTTCTGGCGCAGCTACTTCAAGGGCCACCTGGAAACCCGCCCCGCGCTGTGGACGAACTACGAGGCGCTGGTGCGCCAGGGGCAGGCGCGCCTCGCCGCCGAGTCCGGCCTGCGCCGCGTCCACGACGACGCGGTGGCCGGCCGCACCGGGATCGACGGCTTCGACGACTGGGCGCGCGAGCTGGTGGAGCGCCACTGGCTGCACAACCACGCCCGCATGTGGTTCGCCTCGATCTGGATCTTCACCCTCCGCCTGCCCTGGGCGCTGGGCGCCGCGTTCTTCATGCGCCACCTGCTCGACGGCGACCCGGCGAGCAACACCCTGTCCTGGCGCTGGGTCGCCGGCCTGCACACCCGCGGCAAGCCCTACGCGGCGCGCGCGGAGAACATCCGCCGCTTCACCGACGGCCGCTTCGACCCGCGCGGCCTGGACGAGGACCCTGTGGCCCTCGAGGAGCCGCACGAGGTCGCCCCCGCCCCCCTGCCGCGCGCGGACACCCCGCCCGACGGCGAGGTGGCGCTGCTGCTGCACCTCGACGACCTGCACCCGGAGAGCCTCGCCCTCGACGGCGCGCGGGTGGCGCGGGTCGCGGGGCTGCTGGCGCACGCCGACGGCGCGGCGCCCCGCGTCGTGGCGGCGGACCGCGCCGCGATGGCCGACGCCCTGGCGCGGGCGGCGGCGCATTTCGGCTGCGCGGCTGGTCCCGCGATGACGGCGCCCGGCGCGGCGCCCGGCGCGGCGAACGAAGCGGCGAACGGCGCGGCGACCGGCGCGGCGAATAGCCCGGGGGAGGGGACGGCGTGGGCCGGGAACTGGGCAGGCGGGCTGCCGGCCGTGGCGGCGTGGGCGCCGGTCGGGCCGAGCGCGTCGGCGCTGCCGCCCTGCGCGCGGGTGCGGCGGAGCTGGGACAACGCCGCCTGGCCGCGCGCGACCAAGGGATTCTTCCAGGTCAAGGCGGCGATCCCGCAGATCCTCGCGTCCGAGGGCCTCGCGGACGCCGGCGCGCAGGGCGGGCGGCGGTGAGAAGGCAGACAGCAAGGCTGGGCTCTGCCCAGACCCGCCCCGTGCTTGAAGGCGGGGGCGAGCCGCCCCTGGACCGGCTTTTTTTTAAGTAATGGATTCCAAAGGCCTGCCTTTGGCGGAGTTTGAGGCAGAGCCTCAACCTTGCCTGCTTCCTTCCTCGGCCGCCCTCAAGCGCCGCCGGCATCAGCGCCGCCCCGCCTGGCCGGCGGTCCCGGCCCGGAACTGCCCGGCCAGCCAGTCGAGGAAGACCCGCAGCCGCAAGGAGGCGTGTCTGGCGCGCGGGTAGAGCGCGCAGACCGGCGTGCGCGATGGCGGCGTCGCCGCCAGCACGGGCACGAGCGCCCCGTGGCGGAAATCCTGCTCCAGCCGGTAGCGCGGCGCCTGGATCAGCCCCAGCCCCGCGCGGGCCGCCGATGCGTAGGTCTCCGCGCCGCTCACGGTCACGGTCGCGGGCAGCATGACGGTGCGCGTCGCCCCGTGGCTGGTGAACTCCAGCGGCAGCACGGCGCCCGTCGCCGACGAGCGGAAGCCGACCATGCGGTGGCCGTCCAGGGCATCGATGTGCCGCGGGAGGCCGTGGCGCGCGATGTAGGCGGGCGAGGCGCACGTCACCTCCTCCAGCATCGTCAGTTGCCGCGCGACCAGGTCGCTGTCGGCGAGCCTGCCGACGCGGAGCGCGCAATCCACCCCTTCGCGCACCAGGTCCACGTAGCGGTCGCCCTCGCCGAGGAGAAGCTCGATGTCGGGGTACTCGGACAGGAAGCCAGGGAGGTAGGGCACCACGAAGTGGCTCGCCAGGGTCGGGTGGACGTTGACGTGCAGCAGGCCGCGAGGCCTGGCGCCGGAGAAGGCCGACTCGGCCTCCTCCAGGTCGGCGACCAGCCGCAGGCAGCGCCGGTAGTGGGCCTCGCCGTCGAGCGTGGGGCTGACATGGCGCGTGGTCCGTTGCAGGAGCCGCACCCCGAGCCGGGCCTCCAGCTCCTTCACCGCGTCCGTCACCGAGGAGCGCGGCAGGCCGAGGTCCTCGGCCGCCCGGGTGAAGCTCCTGCGTTCCACGACGCGGGCGAACACCCTCATGGCGTCGTAGCGGTCCATTGTCCGGCCTGCCGGTTGCTGATGCCGGGTCTTGCCCGATTATCGCCCCGGGCAAAAGGATCACGTTCCCCTGCGTTCCCGCCGCCCCCGCGGCGGGCGAGGAGAATCAGCGATGAGCACCAGGGACCAGAGGATCGCGATCGTGACGGGCGCCTCGGGCGGCATCGGCACGGCGGTGTCGGAGCGGCTGGCGCGCGACGGCTGCACCGTCGTCGTCAACTACTCCGGCAACGCCGCCGCCGCCGAGGCGCTGGTGCGCAGGATCGAGGCGGCAGGGGGCCGGGCCACCAGCGCCCAGGCCGACGTGGCGGACGCCGCCGCGGTGGCCCGCATGTTCGATGCCGCCGAGGCGGCGTTCGGCGGCGTCGACGTGCTGGTCAACACCGCCGGCACCATGGACCTGGCGAGCGTGGCGGACAGCGACGACGCGCTGTTCGACAGGACGCTCGCCACCAACCTGAAGGGCACCTTCAACACGCTGCGCGAGGCCGCCAGGCGGATGCGCGACGGCGGGCGGATCGTCAACTTCTCCTCCAGCGTCACGACCCTGCTGCAGCCGACCTACGGCGTCTATGCCGCCACCAAGGCCGCGGTCGAGGCCATGACGGCCGTGCTGGCCAAGGAGCTGCGGGGCCGCGACATCACTGTCAACGCCATCGCTCCCGGCCCGGTGGCGACCAGGCTGTTCCTCGACGGCAAGCCGCAGGAGGCGATCGACGCCATGGCCAAGGCCGCGCCGCTGGGCCGGCTGGGGCGGCCCGACGACATCGCCGCCGCGGTCGCCTTCCTCGTCGGGCCGGACGGCGGCTGGATCAACGGCCAGGTGCTGCGCGCCAACGGCGGCATCATCTGAACGGGCGCGCGCCTTTGCCAACGCCCGCGCCCGCATTGCGTCCTCGTCGACCCGGCGGGCGACGTGACGCTCGCGGTCATGGACCGGGTGCGCGGCGAGCTTCCCCCCGCACTGGCCAGGGCGCTCCCCCCGCCTGGAAGCGGGCCTCCGCCAAAAGCCAGGCGCTCGAAGACCAACGCCTAAGTGGAGCCGGTCCAGGGGGGCTCCCCCTGGCGGGTCCCCGCTTCCAGGCATGGGGCAGAGCCCTGGCCTTGCCTTGCCTGACAGGTCGAGCCCAAAGGCCGCCGGCACAGGAACCGGCGACGTGAGATCGACCTGCAAGCAACGCCGGGCCCCGCCGGAGGGCCGGCCCTCCGGCAACCCTACCCTCGGCGAGGGGTTTCCAAAGGCCCGACCCCTGGCGGAGCCCGAGGCCCATGCCTGAAGACGGAGCCTCAACCTTCCCCGTCTCCGACCACTGCGACGGCGAGCGCTTCTTCAACCCCGGCCAGCCCCCCGGCGCCCGCGGCCTGCGCCAGGTGCTGCGCTGGCGCCTGAAGGAGCGCGGCCCGCCCTGGGCGCTGCCTGTCCCGCCCGGCCCGTCCCACCCGTCCCCGCCCGCCTCCGTGCCTCCCGGCCACGCCGCGCTGAGCTTCGTCGGCCACGCGACCTTCCTGCTCCGCCTCCCCGGCCTGGTGCTGCTGACCGACCCGATCTTCTCCTGCCGCTGCTCCCCTGTGGCATGGGCCGGCCCGCGCCGCGCCCGCCCGCCCGGCCTGGCGCTCGACTCGCTGCCGCCGGTGGACGCGGTGCTGCTGTCGCACAACCACTACGACCACATGGACCTGCCCACGCTGCGCCGCCTGGCCGCGCGCGGCACCCGGCGCGCCGTCACCACCCTGGGCAACGCCGAGGCGCTGCGCCGCTGCGGCTTCACGGAGATCCACGCCCTGGACTGGTGGGGCGCCGCGACGCTGGGCGACGTGCGCGTCACCGCCACCCCCGCGCGCCACTTCAGCCGCCGCGGGTTCTCGGACGCCAACCGCTCGCTGTGGGCCGGCTTCATGCTGGAGACCCCGGCCTCGCCCGCCGCCCCGCCGGGCCGCGTGCTGTTCGCGGGCGATTCCGGTGCCGGGCCGCACTGGGCCGCGATCCGCGCGCGCCTGGGCGCCCCGGACCTCGCCTTGCTGCCGATCGGCGCGTACGAGCCGCGCTGGTTCATGGCGCCGGTGCACATGGACCCGGCCGAGGCGGTCGCCGCCCACCGCGACCTCGGCGCGCGCCACTCGATCGGCATGCATTTCGGCACGTTCCAGCTCACCGACGAGGCGATCGACGCGCCGACCCGCGCGCTCGCGGCCCTCGCCGAGCCCGGCTTCGACACGCTGGGCTTCGGCGAGACGCGGGTGGTCGCGCTGGG
>CAXSES010000262.1:0-4789 GCA_964236225.1 uncultured Acetobacteraceae bacterium | reverse complement strand
GCCAGCTCGGCGATCGCGTCCAGCTCCTCGCGCCGCACCAGGTCGAGGCGGCGCACCACCTCGTCCACCCTGGCGCGCACCACCGCCTCGATCTCGTCGCGCATCCCGCTCAGGGCGGAGAACGCGCCGCCTGCGAGTCCGGCGAGGTCGTCGAAGATGCGGGGACGGTCGGTCATGGCAAGGCTCTCCTGAAGGATGCCACCGGAGTGGGGGCTATGTAGCCGCGCGGCGCAACCGTATAAGCGGCGCCATGATCGTGGTCACAGGCGGCGCAGGCTTCATCGGCTCCTGCCTGCACGCGGCGCTGGCGTCGCGCGGGCACGAGACCGCCATCGTCGACTGGCTGGGCTCGGACGCGAAGTGGCGCAACATCGCCGCCCACCCCCCTGCTCGCCTCGTCTCTCCCGACCACCTCGACGCCTTCCTGGACAGCGACGACGCCGCGCGGATCGAGGCGATCTTCCATCTCGGCGCCATCAGCGAGACCACCGCCACCGACGCCGACCTGGTCTGGCGCACCAACGTCGAGCTGCCGTGGCGCCTCTGGCGCTGGTGCGCGCGCCACCAGGCCCGCTTCATCTACGCCTCCTCCGCCGCGACCTACGGCGACGGCTCCGCCGGCTTCGACGACGACCCCGCCCTGCTGCCCCGCCTGCGCCCGCTCAACCTCTACGGCTGGTCCAAGCACGCCTTCGACCTGCGCGTCATGGCCATGCTCGCGAACGGCGACCCCGCCCCGCCGCAATGGGCCGGCCTCAAGTTCTTCAACGTCTACGGCCCCAACGAGTACCACAAGGGCCGCATGATCTCGGTCGTGAAGGTCAAGCACGACGAGGTCGCCGCAGGCCGGCCCGCCCGCCTGTTCCGCTCCGATCGCCCCGGCATCGCCGACGGCGCGCAGAGGCGCGACTTCATCTGGGTCGGCGACGTGGTCGAAATCATGCTGTGGCTGCTCGACACGCCCGCCGCCTGCGGCCTGTTCAACTGCGGCACCGGCGCCGCGCGCACCTACCTCGACCTCGCCCACGCCGTGTGCGATGCCCTGGAGCGGCCCCGCTCGGTCGAGTTCGTGGCGATGCCGGACTCCCTGCTCGGCCAGTACCAGTCCTACACCGAGGCCACCTCCCACCGCCTGCGCGCCGCCGGCTACGCGGGCCAGTTCACGCCGCTGGAGGACGGCATCCGCCGCTACGTGCAGGACCACCTGCGCGCCCCCTCCCCCTACCTCTGAGGCGCTGCGACCCGATGCTTCCCGTGCTGATGTTCCCCCAGTTCGACCCGGTGCTGATCCATCTCGGCCCGCTCCAGATCCGCTGGTACGCGCTGGCCTACATCGTCAGCCTGCTGATCGGCTGGCGCGTCATGCGCCGCCTCGCGCGGCGCTCCCCCGCCGTCGCCACCGAGCTGCAAACCGACGACTTCCTCACCTGGGCCACGCTGGGCGTCGTGCTCGGCGGCCGCATCGGCTACGTGCTGTTCTACCAGCCCGCCCTCTACCTCTCGCACCCGTTCGACGCGCTGGCCGTCTGGCAGGGCGGCATGAGCTTCCACGGCGGCATGCTCGGCGTGGTCTGCGCCCTGCTGGTCTACACCTGGCGCGAGCGCATCCCGCTGCTGGGCTTCGCCGACCGCCTCGCCGTCGTCACCCCGATCGGACTCGGCCTGGGCCGCGTCGCCAACTTCATCAACGGCGAGCTTTGGGGGCGCCCGGCGCCGGACTGGCTGCCCTGGGCGATGGTGTTCCCCAACGCGGGCCCGCTCCCGCGCCACCCGAGCCAGCTCTACCAGGCGCTGATGGAGGGCCTGCTGCTGTTCCTGCTGCTCTGGGCCTGCGCCGCTCGCCCCTCCGTCCGCGCCCGCTTCGGCCTGCTCACCGGCCTCTTCCTCGCCGGCTACGGCAGCGCGCGCATCGTCGGCGAGCTGTTCCGCCAGCCAGACCCGTTCCTCGGCTATCTGTGGGAGGGCGCCACCATGGGCCAGCTCCTGTCCCTGCCGATGATCCTCGGCGGCGCGGCGCTGGCGTTGTGGGCCTGCGCCCGCCCGCCCGCAGTCGCGATCCCGCCCCTGCTGCGCGAGCCCGACGCGGTCGCGGCTCCGTAGGGCCGCGCGGTGAACAGCACCCCCGCGCACGCCCATGCCGGCGGCCCCCGGACGTGACCGGCGAGGCAGGCAAGGTTGAGGCTCCGCCTCAAGCTCCGCCAAAGGCTCGCCTTTGGAGTCACGTGACGATCGCGCGCGAGCCGCCGCACTCCCCCGGGGTCGACGCGCTTCTGGACCACTCGGACGCCCTGTCCGCGGCGCTCTACCCTCCAGAGTTCCGCTTCCCCGCCGACGCGCTCGCCCTGTCGCAGCCGCAGGCCCGCCTGCTGGTCGCCCGGCGCGACGGCGTGGCGCTGGGCTGCGTGGCGCTGCTGCTGCAGGGCGGCTACGGCGAGATCAAGCGCCTGATCGTGGCCCCGGAGGCGCGCGGGCTCGGCATCGGCCGCGCCCTTCTGGAAGCGGTCGATGCCACCGCGGCACACGAAGGCGTGCCTGTGCTGCGGCTGGAAACCGGACCGGGCAACGCGCGCGCCCTCGACCTGTACCGCGAAGCCGGCTGGGTCGCGTGCGGCGCGTTCGGCGCCTACATCCCCAACCCCCACAGCCTGTTCCTCGAGAAACGCCTTCCGTCCGGGCCCGCTCGGTCGCCCGGGTCCTCCGCGGCCTTCAACGAGGCGCCCGCCGCCGCTCCCGCGGACCTTGTCGCTGCCCCGAACGCCGCCTCCCCCGAACCCGTCCCGGCGGGCGAGCGCCCGGACGCCCCGGCGGGCGAGCGCCTCGACTTCTTCATGGCCCGCGCCAACGCTGCCTACTACGCCCGTGCCGACCCGTTCGCCGATTTCACCACCGCCCCCGAGATCGCGCAGGCCTTCGGCGAGCTGCTCGGCGCCTGGGCCGCCGCCACCTGGGCCGCGATTGGCCGCCCCGACCCCGTGCTGCTGGTCGAGCTTGGCCCGGGCCGCGGCACGCTCATGGCCGACGCCGTGCGCGTCCTCGCGCGCGTCGCCCCGGAGTTCAGCGCCGCCCTGCGCCTGCACCTGGTGGAAGCCTCTCCCCGGCTGCGCGCCGAGCAGGCCGCCCGCCTGCCCTCCGCCAGCCCCATTTGGCACGACGCGATAGCCGGCCTCCCTCCAGGCCCGATGCTGCTGCTCGCCAACGAGTTCCTCGACGCCCTGCCGATCCGCCAGCTCGTGCGCCGAGGCGCCGTCTGGATGGAGCGCCACGTCGCCGACGGCCGCTTCGAGGAACGCCCTGCCGCACCGCTCGGCATCGCCGCCCCGGAAGGCGAGATCGTGGAACTCGGCGAGGCCGCCCAGCGCCTGGTCGCGACGCTGGCCGGCCGCATCGCCCGCGACGGCGGCGCCGCCCTGTTCCTCGACTACGGCGCGGCCGGCCCCGCCGCCGGCGACAGCCTCCAGGCCCTGCGTCACGGCCGCCCCACGGACCCCCTGGCCGATCCCGGCCAGGCGGACCTTTCCGCACACGTGGACTTCGCCGCCCTGGCCGGCGCCGCCCGCGCCGCCGGCGCGCAAGGCTGGGGCCCGGTCCGGCAGGGCGACTTCCTCGTCCGCCTCGGCCTGCACGAGCGCACCCTCGCCCTTGCCCGCGCCGCCCCGGGCCAGGCCGCCGCCCTGCGCGCCGCCGCCGCGCGCCTCGCCAGCCCCGAGGCGATGGGCACGCTGTTCAAGGCCCTGGCCATCGGCCGCCGATCCGACGGCCCGCCCCCCGGCTTCGACTTGCCATCCGGCTTCGACCCGCCATCCAGGCCACCCTCCCCCGACGCTCCGTCCAGCCCCGACCCGGCCCCGGCCATCGACGCGATCGACCCAGGCGCTTCCCCGGACCCCGCCCCATGACCGCAGAGTTCCTCGCCACCGCACTGCCCGCCCGCCACGGCTTCTTCACCCGGCGCGGCGGCGTCTCCCAGGGTTCCTACGCAAGCCTCAACGGCAGCCTGTCCGGCGGCGACGACCCGGCCGACGTCGCCCGCAACCGCGCCCTCGCCTCCCTGGCCCTCGACACCCCGCCCGAACGCATGCTCGGCGTCACCCAGGTCCACGGCACCGCCGTCGCCACGGTCGACAGCCCCTGGGCGCCAGGCCAGGGCCCCCGCGCCGACGCCCTGGTCACCGCCCGTCCTGGCCTGGCGCTCGGCGTCATCACCGCCGACTGCGCCCCCGTGCTGTTCGCCGACCCCGAGGCCGGCATCGTCGGCGCGGCCCATGCCGGCTGGCGCGGCGCCGTCGCCGGCATCCTGGAGGCCACCATCGACGCCATGGTCGCGCTGGGCGCCAGCCGCGCGCGCATCCACGCCGCCATCGGCCCCTGCATCGCCCAGCCCTCCTACGAGGTCTCCGCCGACCTGCGCGACGCCGTGCTCGCCGGCCCGCTCCCCGCCGCCTCGTTCTTCCGCGACGGCCGCCCCGACCGCTGGCAGTTCGACCTCGCCGGCTACTGCGAGGCCCGTCTTTGCGCCGCGCTTCCCGGCGACGCCGTCTCCCGCTGCCCCCGCGACACCGCCGCCGAGCCCGACCTGTTCTTCAGCCATCGCCGCCGCACCCTCGCCGGCGGTGGCGCCATCGGCCATCAGATGTCGGTAATCGCCTCGCATCCCGGCGCGCGCAGTGGCTGAGCAGGCAAGGCTGGGCTCCGCCCAGACCCGCCAGGGGCGAGCCGCCCCTGGACCGGCCTTGATTAAGTAATGGATTCCAAAGGCGAGCCTTTGGCGGAGTTTGAGGCAGAGCCTCAA
>CAXSES010000261.1:0-4803 GCA_964236225.1 uncultured Acetobacteraceae bacterium | reverse complement strand
CCCGCCCTGGCCTGCCCCGAGCTGGTCGATGCGGAGCTGGTGCAGCCCGACCGACAACGAGGGCGGCGTCACGCTCCAGCGCCCCTGCGCGTCCGCCGCCGCGTCGCCCAGCGCGCGGTTGTCCGCGTACAGCCGCACCATCGCGCCAGCCGCCGCGTGCCCGGCGAAGCGGATGTGGCCCGAATCGTCGTAGTCCACCGTGTCCAGGCCCAGCGGCCCGGCCTGCGCGGCGCCCGGCGCCTGCAGCACGCGCGGGGCCGCGTCGTTCGGCGCCAGCACCGCCAGCGCCGGCGTGCCGGCGTGCGCGTCAGCCTGGGCGTCCGGCACCGCCAGAAGCACCGGGCCGCTGCCCAGGATTTCGGGAGCGCCCGGCGCCTTCGGGTCGCGCGCGCTCAGCGTCAGCTCCTGCCCGCCCGGGGCGAGCGGGCGTGCGGGCGTCAGCACCCACTCGCCGCGCTCGTCCGCGCTGACCCGGCCCAGCACCGCGGCGCCGTCGTGCACAGTGACCTCGTCGCCCGCCGCCGCGCGGCCGGCCAGCACGGCGTCGCCGCCAGGGCCAACCCGCACCACGTCGAAGGAGGGCGCCGCGCGGGCCGCGGCGGCCGGCGCGGGCCGGGGCAGCGCGCCGGCATCCGCGCGCGCCTGGTCGCGGCCGGACAGCACCGGGGCCGCGGCAGGCTCGGGCACGCCGGCCTCGCCGCCCGCCACGGGGACGGGGCGCGTGAGGCGCAGCGCCACCATGCCGATCCCCAGCGCCACCACGAGCAGCAGCAGGGCCACGATGATCGCCACCGCGGAGGGACGCCGGAGGCGGGGAAGGTCCGAGGGCATGGCTGTTTGGCTACAGCAATCCTGCCAGGACCGGAACCGCGAAGCGCAGGCTCGCGAGGGAAGGGCGTGGCGGCAGCAAGGCAGGCAAGGCTGGGCTCCCCCTCCGCTGCCCATTCCAATGGCCCAAGCGGGCCATCGGAACCTTCGGGCAGCTCCGCCCAGACCCGCCAGGGGGGAGCCCCCCCTGGACCCGGCGCAACTTGAGGGAAGGCGGTCCAGGGGGCCTCCCCCTGGCGGGGTCCCCGTCTTCAGGCATGGGGGCAGAGCCCCTGGCCTTGCCTGCTCGACCGCCAATGCCGGCTGTCGGCGCCAGGCGGCGCCGCCCCTACTCGCCGTCGTCGCGTTCCGCCTCGTCGCGCAGCCTGCGGAACGAGCGCACGCTGAACGGCAGCATCGAGACATAGACCAGGCCCAGCGCCGCCAGCGCCGCCCAGGGGTCGGCCACCAGCACCGCAGCGAACACCCCTGTGCCGAGCAGAAGCGGCAGCACGTAGTACGACGGCACCTTGAAGTTCTTGAAGCTCCACACCGGCAGCGTGGAGACCAGCAGCATCGCCACCCCCACCAGCGCCACCGCGCAGACCAGCGGGAAATGCGCGAATCCCCACACCCGGTCCCAGCCCTGCTGCTCCGCCTCCAGGCCGAGGAACATCGGGAACAGCGCGAGCCCCGCGCCCGCCGGGGCTGGGACGCCGGTGAAGAAGCTGTAGGCGTAGGCCGGCGCCGGCCCGTCGTTGAGCTGGGCGTTGAACCGCGCGAGGCGCAGCGCCATGCACACCGCGAAGATCAGGCAGGGCAGGAACCCGTAGGAGCCGGCGCTGCGCAGCGACCACAGATAGAGGATGAACGCCGGCGCCACGCCGAAGCACAGGAAGTCGGCCAGGCTGTCGAACTCCGCGCCGAAGCGCGACGTCGCCTTGAGCAGCCGCGCCAGCCGCCCGTCGAGCCCGTCGATGCACGCCGCCACCAGCAGCGCCCCTGCCGCCGCCGCGAACCGGCCGTCGAGCGCGAAGCGCATCCCGGTCAGCCCGGCGCACAGCCCGAGCATCGTCATCAGGTTCGGGATCATCCGGTTGAACGACGGGCCCTTGAAGCGCGGCCTGCGCCGCCTGCGCCGCCGCCGGGCGCCCTCCCACGCCGGCGCGCCCGCCGCCTGGTCGCCCACGGCGTCCGGCAGGGACAGCATCGCGGGAAAGGCGGGACCCGCCGCGTCCGGCCTGTCGCGGCTCACGCGAGCAGGTCCGATGCGTCCAGCGCGTCCGCCACCGGCGACGGCCTCGGCGCGGCAGGCAGGCCCTGCGCCGCCAGCCCCGCTCCGGTGACGCCGTCGGGCGGGTCGAGCGCCGCGACCACCGTCTCGCCGCCCACCATCGTCTGCCCGACCTGCACCAGCGCGGCCACGCCCGGCGGCAGATAGAGGTCGGTGCGGCTGCCGAAGCGGATGATGCCGAACCGCGCGCCGACGTGCACCGCCTCGCCCTCGCGCACCCCGCACAGGATGCGGCGCGCGATCAGCCCCGCGATCTGCACCACCGCCATCGTCCGCCCGTCCTCGAGCCGGAGCGCGAGGGCGTTGCGCTCGTTGTGCTCGCTCGCCTTGTCGAGGCTGGCGTTGAGGTACCTGCCGTGGCGGTAGGCGATGCGCGTGACCACGGCGTCCACCGGCACCCGGTTCACGTGGACGTTGAGCACGGAGAGGAAGATGCCGACCCGCACGCGCGGCGCCTCGCCCAGGCCCAGCTCCTCGGGCGGCACCGCGGGCCCGACCACCACCACGCGGCCGTCGGCCGGGGCCACCACGAGGCCGGGGCGCTGCGGCGCGAACCGCTCGGGGTCGCGGAAGAAGTAGAGGCAGAACAGCAGCAGCACGACGCCCAGCCCGAGCAGCGCCCCGCCGGACGCCGGGTGCCAGGGGCACAGCACGAGCCCGAGCAGCGCCAGCAGCGCGCTCGCGGCGATGAATGGCCGGCCCGCCGGGTGCGGCGGCGCCATGACCATACGCAGGCTTTCGATGAGATGCATGATGCCCGGTCTTGGAACCGCGCGGCGGGCGGCGTCAAGCACGACGGCCTGCGGCCATAGGGCAGGCAAGGTTGAGGCTCCGCCTCAAACTCCGCCAAAGGCTCGCCTTTGGAAACCCCGACCTGGGCCGGCGGCAGGTCTCGCCCTTCCTTATGTGTGCGGGTCTGGGGGCGCCTGCCCCCGGCAGGTCCCCGCTTCCAGGCGATGGGGGCAGAGCCCTGGCCTTGCTTGCCTGCCTTCGCCTCCGGTTAATCTCCGGCCGTCATGCTGCGGCCATGGACCCCACCGCCTCCCTCCTCGCCGCGATCGCGCAGCAGCGCGCCGGTCGCCTCGCCGAGGCCGAGGCCGCGTACCGCGCGCTGCTCGGCCTCAACCCGGACTGCGCGCCCGCGCTGTTCCTGCTCGGGCTGCTGACGCTGTCCACCGGCCGCGCCGGGGAGGCCGCGGCGCTGCTGGCCCGCGCCGACGCCCTGCGTCCCGGCCATTCCGGCCAGGTGCTGGCGCTGTGCCGCGCCCTGCTCGCCGATGGCCGGCCGGGCGAGGTCGCGCCCGCCGTGGCGCCGCTGCTCGCCGACGCCGCGGCACCGCCGGCCGTGTGCGCCGAGGCGCACTTCCTGCGCGGCTCCGCGCTCAACGCCCTGGCGCAGCACGGGGCGGCGGCGCAGGCCCTCTCGCTTGCGGTGGCCGCGGACCCTTCGCATGCCCCGGCCCACGCCAACCTCGGCAACGCGCTGGCCGACCTCGACCGCCCGCAGGAGGCGGAGGCCGCGTTGCGCGAGGCGGTCCGCCTCGACCCGACGCTGGCGGAGGCGCATGTCAGCCTCGGCCACGTGCTCGGCGAGCGCGGCGCCACGACCGAGGCCATCGCCGCCTGCCAGCGCGCCATCGACCTGCGGCCGGACCTCGCCGCCGCGCACTGGAACCAGGGCGTCGCCTGCCTGCTCGCCGGCCGCTTCGAGGAGGGCTGGGCGCGCTACGAGTGGCGCAAGCGCCGCTTCCCGCACGGCTTCGTGGCGCTGCCCGGCCCGCACTGGCAGGGCGAGCCGCTCGACGGCCGCCACATCCTCGTGCTCGCCGAGCAGGGCTTCGGGGATGCGATCATGCTCGCGCGCTACCTGCCGCTGCTGGCGCGGCGCGGCGCCCGGGTGTCGCTGCGCTGCGCGGCGCCGCTGCGTCCCCTGCTGCGCCAGCTCGACGGCGTGGCCGTGCTCGACGACGGCCCGCTGCCCGCCTGCGACGTGTGGGCGGACCAGATGAGCCTGCCGGGCCTGTTCGCCACCGGGCTCGACACCATCCCCGGGCCCTCGCCCTACCTGCGCGCGCACCCGGCGCTCGCCGCGTCCTGGCGCCGCCGCCTGCCGCCCGGCCGCCGCGTCGGCCTGGCCTGGGCCGGCAACCCCGCGCACTCCAACGACCGCCGCCGCTCCCTGCCGCCCGATGCCGTGGCCGCCCTGGCCGGGTCCTGCGCCAACCGCCTGGTCGGCCTGCAGGTCGGCCCGCGCGCCGGCGAGCTGGCGGCGCACGGCATCCCGGAGCTTGGCCGCGCGCTGGCCAGCTACGCGGACACCGCCGCGGTGCTCGCCAGCCTCGACCTGCTGGTCACTGTGGACACCTCGGTCGCCCACCTCGCCGGGGCGCTGGGCGTGCCCACCTGGGTCATGCTGCCGCAGGCCTGCGACTGGCGCTGGATGCGCGACCGGCCGGACTCGCCCTGGTACCCGTCCGTGCGCCTGTTCCGGCAGGAGCGGGCAGGGGACTGGGGCGGCTTGATGCAACAGGTCGCGGCGGCCTTGGCCCGCCAGCGCAGCCCGGCGATGGCGGTGCGAGTCGACGCATGAGCAGGCAAGGCCAGGGGCTCTGCCCCTGTTGGTGTGGACGGCCCCACGGCATCGCGCTGCGTGCCAAGGTTTGGCTGTTGAGGTCAAACAAGGGGGCCGCCCACATGCAGGT
>CAXSES010000260.1:0-4809 GCA_964236225.1 uncultured Acetobacteraceae bacterium | reverse complement strand
TGCCTCACGCATTCAGCCTGAACAGCACCACCGCCAGCGCCTCGACCTCGTAGCGTTCCCCAATCCCGTACGCCGCCGCCGCGTCGGCCAGCGCCGTGTCGAACAGCAGCCGCCACCGCGCGCCCCCCGCGCAGGGCGGCAGCACGAACCCCGTCGCCGCCGTGCCAGCGTTGAGCACCATGAGCAGCGTGACGTCGGTGGCCGGCCTGCGGATGCCGGTGGCCTGCGCGCGCCCGTCCATCAGCATCCCGAAGCAGCGCAGCGCCCCGTCGTCCCAGTCCATGCCCGTCATCTCCGTGCCCGTGGGGTGCACCCACGTCACGTCGCGCCCCCCCAGCGCCAGGTCGTAGGCGCCGGTCATGAACCGCCCGCGCCGCAGGATCGGGTACTCCGCCCGCAGCGCGGTGAGCCTGCGCACGAACGCCGCCATCGCGCGGCCCTCTGCGTCGTGCTCCCAGTCCACCCACGACACCGGCCCGTCCTGGCAGTAGGCGTTGTTGTTGCCCCCCTGGCTGCGCCCGAACTCGTCGCCGGCGAGCAGCATCGGCGTGCCCTGGCTGAGCAGCAGCGTCGCCAGCATGGTCCGCACCAGCCGCCTGCGCATCTCCAGCACCGCCGGGTCGGCCGTCGCCCCCTCGACCCCGCAATTGGTCGAGCTGTTGTTGTCGGTGCCGTCGCGCCCCGCTTCCCCGTTCGCCTCGTTGTGCTTGGCGGCGAAGCTCACCAGGTCGGCCAGGGTAAACCCGTCATGGGCGGTGACGAAGTTCACGCTCGACCACGGCCTGCGCCCGCGCCGCGCGAAGGTGTCGGCCGAGCCGCACAGCCGCGGCGCGATCTGCGCCGGCCGGATCTCGCCCTTCCACCAGCGCCTGATGTCGTCGCGGAACCGGTCGTTCCACTCCGCCCACCCCGGCGGGAATTTTCCCAACTGGTAGCCGCCCGGCCCCACGTCCCACGGCTCGGCGATCAGCTTGACGCCCGACAGCACCGGGTCCTGCCCGCACGCGGCCAGGAAGCCGCTCTGCTCGTCGAAGCCGTGCGGCTCGCGCGCCAGCGTCACCGCGAGATCGAAGCGGAACCCGTCGACGTGCATCTCCTCGACCCAGTAGCGCAGGCTGTCCGTGACCATCTGGTTCACCCGGCGATGGTTGAGGTTGACGGTGTTGCCGCAGCCCGTGTCGTTGACGCAGCGCCGCGGCGAGCCCTCCTCCAGCCGGTAGTAGGAGGCGTTGTCGATGCCGCGGAACGACAGCGTCGGCCCCAGCTCCGAGCCCTCCGCGGTGTGGTTGTACACCACGTCCAGGATCACCTCGATCCCGGCCGAGTGCAGCCGCGCGACCATCTCCTTGAACTCGGAGAACGCGAAGTCCGGCACCCGCGCGTAGGTCCGCTCCGGCGCGAAGAAGCCGATGGTGTTGTAGCCCCAGTAGTTGCTGAGCCCCAGCTCCGCCAGCCGCGGCTCGCTGGTGAAGCTGTGCACCGGCAGCAGCTCCACCGCGGTCACGCCGAGGCTGCTCAGGTACTCCACGACCTCGCGCTGCGCCAGCCCGGCGAAGGTGCCCCGGCTCGCCTCCGGCAGCGCGGGATGCAGCTTCGTGAAGCCGCGCACGTGCGTCTCGTAGACGATGGTGCGCTCCCACGGCACACGCGGCGGCCGGTCCGCCCCCCAGGTGAACGCGGGATCGACCACGCGGCACTTCGGCACGAACGGCGCGCTGTCGCGCTGATCGAAGCTCAGGTCGCCGTCCGGATGCCCGCGCCGGTAGCCGTACAATTCGTCGCACCAGCGCAATGTGCCGACATGGGCGCGCGCGTAAGGGTCGAGCAGCAGCTTGTGGGCGTTGAACCTGTGCCCCAGCTCCGGCGCGTACGGCCCGTGCACTCGGTAGCCGTAGATCGTGCCCGGCCGCGCGTCCCGCACGTAGCCGTGCCAGATCTCGTCGGTGTACTCCGGTAGCTCGATTCGCTCGACCTCGCGCTCCCCGGACTCGTCGAACAGGCACAGCTCGACCCGCGTGGCGTTGGCGGAGAACAGAGCGAAGTTCACCCCGAGCCCGTCCCAGGTCGCCCCCAGCGGATGCGGCAGCCCCTCCGACAGGACGGCGGTCATGGCCCGCTCCCGCCCGGCCCGCGCCCGCCTGGCCGGCTCCCACCTGGCTCGCAGTCGCCCGGCCCCCGCCTGCCCGGCCCCGCCGCGCGCAGCGCGCCAGTACGCACGATCCCTTCCATCGCCGGCTCCACCGCCGCCTGGCCCGGCGACACGCCCCGCCCGGCCCCCGCCTCGCCCAATGCTGCCTCGCCCAACTCCGGCTCGCCCAGCCTTGCCTCGCCCGGCGCCGCCTCGCCCGGCCCCTCACCCAGCCCCATCCCGCCTCGCCCTACCTCGCCCAGCCCTAGCTCGCCCGGCTCCGCCTCGCCCGGCGTCTGGCCTGACCGCGCCGCGCCCGACTCGGCCGCGCCCGACTCGGCCGCACCCGCCCCGCCAGCCGCCCCCTCGCCGACCAGGCCCGGTCCGGCCCGCGACCCGGCCAGCGCGGGGAGCAGCGGCAGCAGCTCGTCCAGGTCGCGCCCCGCCACGCAGTAGAGCGCCCGCCCCGACCAGGCCCCGCCATCCGCGATTCGCGGCGCGTCGCACACGCTCCCGTCCTCGCCCAGCGGCAGCGGCGCCAGCCCGAGCGCGCCGTACACCGCCAGCAGCGCCGGCCCCGCGTCCCAGACCGCGAGATGGCAGCCCTCCTGCTGCGCCAGGTCGCGCAGCCGCCACACCGCGCTGACCCGGTCGCTGTCCGCGCCGTGCGGATCGCCCAGCGCCAGCAGCACGCGCCCGGTGCGCCGGAACGCCACGGCGGAGCGCCCCGCCTCGCCCAGCACCAAGCCGTCCGCCTCGCCCGGGGCCGCGCCGCCCAGCGCCCGCAGCCGCGCGCGCGCCGCCTCGTCCCACGCGAGGTAGCCCACGTCGCCCGGCCGCAGCAGCGCCCACGCCGCCAGCAGCGCGCACCCGACCGCGGCCGCCACCGCCACGCGCAGCCGCCCCGGCAACTCGGGCGAGGCCACGATCTCCCACCAGGCGTTCTGCGCCACGAAGCGCACCTGCGGCTCCAGCGCCGCCAGCGCCGCGACGCACGCCGCCAGCACCGCGCCCGGCACCACCACCGCCGCCAGCGAAGCGGCGCCCGCCCGCACCCCGCGCCATCCCCCGCCCAGCACCCGCGCGTGCCGGTAGTAGGCGTCGCGGAACGGCGCCACCAGCAGCACCGCCAGCGCCAGCACGCCCGGCACCCAGAGCGGCTCGCCCTGCGACGCGGTGAACCCCGCCGCCGCCAGCAGCAGCACGATCGCCCCGCCCCAGGCCAGCGTGACCCTGCGTGACAGCGCGAGCGAGAACACCAGCAGCGCCGCCCCCAGCAGCGACGGCACGTACTGCCCCGCGCTCGACGCCAGTCCGGCGAAGTCCGGGTCGATCCAGGTGAAGTCCGGCCGGCTGTCGATCACCCCCAGCCCCAGCAGCAGCGCCCCGCACAGCGCCACCACCCCGGTCGCGGCGACAGCGGCGAAGTCCGGCTCGCTCCAGCGCGTCGCCACCTCGACCCGCGCGGCAGCCGGCACGCCCGCCCCTCCCGCCACGGCGATCCCCGCCGCCGGCGCGTCGCCGGCGCGGATCGCCACGATCGCCCTGCCGCGCAGCAGAAGCTCGTTGCCCGCGAACATCGACCCCGCCAGGAACAGCGGGATCACGTAGTAGTACAGCCGGAACACGACGATCGCCCCCAGCGCCACGGAGGCCGGCATGTAGGGCGCCAGCCCGAGCAGGATCGCGGTGTCGAACACCCCGATGCCGCCGGGCAGGTTCGCGACCAGCCCCGCGGTGTAGGACGAGACGTAGATCGCCAGGAACGCGAGGTAGCCGGGCCGCCCGTCCACGGGCAGCAGCGCGTAGAAGATCGCCGCCGTCACCGCCACGTCGAGCGTCGCCAGCAGCACCTGCACCAGCGCCATGCGCGCCCCCGGCAGCACCACCTCGTGCCCGCGCAGCCGCACAGTGCCCAGCACCTTCGCCAGCGCCACGTAGCCGCCGACCACGCCCCACATCAGGCATCCCGCCGCCCACATCGCCCAGTGCGGCAGCAGCCGGCCCAGCAGCGGCACCATCTCCGGCTCCGCGAACACGATGGCGCCGCCCAGCACCAGCCCGCCCAGCCCGAAGGTCAGGGAGCAGAACGCCACCACCTTGGCGATCTGCACCGGGCTCAGCCCCCAATGCGCATACAGGCGATAGCGCACCGCCGCCCCCGACAGCGCCGCGAAGCCGAGGTTGTGCGCCAGCGCATACGCGCAGAACGAGGCGAACGCCGTGCGCCGGAACGCGACCCTGTGCCCGGCATAGATCGTCGCCAGCCGGTCGTAGAACGTCAGCACCCCGTAGGACAGCACCGTCCACATCGCCGCCCACCACAGCGCCCGCGCCGGGATCGCCGCCAGCGCCAGGCGGATGTCGGCGACCCGCAGGTGCCGGAACTCGCTCTGCACCACGTAGGCAGCGCCCGCGAGCAGCAGCACGCCGAGCAGCGCCGGCAGCCTGCGCAGCCAGCGCCGCCACGCGCCGGGCGGCCCAGGATCGTGCCCCGGCCCCGGCGGCGCGGCCGTCCCTGCCGGCCCGGCCCCCTCTCCGCGCCCCCCTCGCAGCGCCACGCCCGCCGCCTGCGTCACGCCCGCCCCGCCGCGCACGCCGTCCGCGGCGCCGGCCGGGCAGCCCTCGGCGCGCGCCTCGCCAGGGCAGGGCACCATCGGCTCAGCCCCTCGCTCCCGGGC
>CAXSES010000259.1:0-4815 GCA_964236225.1 uncultured Acetobacteraceae bacterium | reverse complement strand
CCAGGGGCGGCTCGCCCCTGGCGGGTCTGGGCAGAGCCCAGCCTTGCCTGCTGTCGTGTAGAGGCACAGGCCCTGTCAGGTTTTGTGAAGCCTTGACAGGTCGGCTACGCGACGGTGCCCTACGTCTCGCCGAAGCCCAGGGCGAGCTGCACGCGCGCCGCCGTCTGTTCCAGGCTCGACAGGGTGACGCCGAGCAGCCGGATGCCCTCGGGCGCCGGGAAGTGCGGGCGCAGCAGCTCCATCGCCAGCCGCTCCACGGTGCGCGCGGCGGTGATCGGGTCCGGGCACGAGCGGCTCCGGGTGACGATGCGGAAATCGGCGTACTTGATCTTCACGGTGACGGTGCGCCCGGGCAGCGCGCCGCGGGCATAGGCCGCCCACACCTTGTCGAGGATCGGGGCGAGCAGGGCGGGCACCTCCTCCCAGGCGACGACGTCGCGGGCAAAGGTGTTCTCGGCGCCGACGGACTTGCGCTGACGGTCGGCGACCACGGGGCGGTCGTCCAGGCCGCGGGCGACGCCGTGGTAGTAGGCGCCGGCCTTGCCGAAGCGGGCGGTCAGGAGCTCCAGGGATTGCGCGCGCAGGTCGAGGCCGGTGTGGATGCCGAGGCGGTTCATCTTCCCCGCCGTCTTCGGGCCGATGCCGTGGAACCGGCCCACCGGGAGCGGCTCGACGAAGGCGGGGCCCATGCGCGGCGTGATGACGAACAGGCCGTCCGGCTTGCGGTGGTCCGAGGCCAGCTTGGCGAGGAACTTGTTGTAGGAGACCCCGGCCGACGCGGTCAGGCCGGTCTGCGCGCGGATGCGGGCGCGGATCTCGCGGGCGATGGCGGTGGCCGAGCCGCGGTCGAGCCGCGGGGCGGTGACGTCGAGGTAGGCCTCGTCGAGCGAGAGCGGCTGGATGAGCGCGGTGTAGTCGGCGAAGATCGCGTGGATCTGGCGCGAGACCTCCTTGTAGACGTCGAAGCGGGGGTGGACGAAGACGAGCTGCGGGCAGCGCCGCCGCGCGGTCGATGACGGCATCGCGGAGTGCACGCCGAAGCGCCGCGCCTCGTAGCTGGCGGCGGCGACCACGCCGCGCTCGCGCGAGCCGCCCACGGCGAGCGGGATGCCGCGCAGCGCCGGGTCGTCGCGCTGCTCGACGGAGGCGTAGAACGCGTCCATGTCGATGTGGATGATCCGTCGCACGGCGGCCGGGGCCCCGCCCTGCGCCGTGGCGGGCGCGGACGGACGCGATGTCGGCTCGGCAGGCTGGTCCGGATCGGGCATGGCGGCCGCCGGGATAGCATGGCGGCCTCTCGCCGGACATCGGGCTGCCTTAAGTCAAGCCGGTCCAGGGGAGCTCCCCCTGGCGGGTCCAGGGCAGAGCCCTGGCCTTTCAAACCGGGACGCGACCCGCAATCCCCAGAGCTGGACATGGATGCCCATGATCAGCTCGACCACGCAGCACCTGTCCTGCGCGGTCATCTTCCCGTCCCGCACCAGGATTTCCGCCGCCTGCAGGACTCGGAAGGCGGTCTCCAGGTCGTGCACGTCGCAGGCGGCCTGTGCGATCAGGGCCAGCCGCCTGCCGAGGCGCTTCTTCTGAGACGACCTGGCCGGTGACATCATCGCTGTGACCCCGGGCCGTCCCTCGAATGGCCTGACCCGTGCGTCTCCCTCGGGAAGTCGCGAGCGGGGGCGGTCGCCGGGCCTGGCGGCCTATGCCGCGTCCATGCCGAACAGCGACCCCAGGGTGACGCCGAGGGTCATCGCGATCCTGTACAGCATCGCCGGGCTGATCTTCTCCGTGCCTGCCTCGTAGCTCACGATCGAGGACAGGCTGGTGCCCACCGCGCGGGCCAGATCGTCCAGCGACGCTGCGCGTCTCTCCCGGGCCATCCTGATCCTGATGCCGACATAGCGATCAACCCGTGTGGAGCCGCCGGGGCTGGCAGACGATACCGCTGTCTCAGGCATTGTTGACGTGCCATTCGTTGGGGATGACCGGCTTGCGCAGGCATCTGGTGAAGCCGAAACGGCAAGGCATGAACGTTACGATCCGTGAGGAAAAGCCAAAATAAACTATGTTGGCCTGCGCCGGCGTAACGCCGATGGGCGCAGCGGCGGTCCCCTCGCACGGAAGGCTTCCGGGGCTGGCCGGCGTCGGGCCTCGGCTGGCGTCCTGCGCGGGGATGGCGGCCGTGCCCGGTGGCCTTGGTCGGGATGGCGCGATGGCGCGTGCCCGTGGCGGCCGTGTGCGCCGCGCGGCCGGGCCAGGTCGCCATCACGGAAGCGGCAGATTCGGGCTTCGACAGGGCGCGGCCGACGCGATACACCGCGCGCGGCCGCGTCCCGATCCGGCGCCCGGCCGCCGTCCCCGTTGGAGGAACGCCTGTGCAGTTCGAGCGCCGCTTCAAGTTCCTGATCGCAGCGCCGGGCTTCGACGCGGACGACATCGAGGGCATCCGCCTGGAGCAGATCACCGCGGAGATCGAGAAGATCGGCTTCTCCGTGCTGCGCGCGCGCAAGAGCGACGAGGCGGAGCTGGTGATCCGCACCGACGCGGCGCTGGGCTGCGTGGTGATCGACTGGGGCAAGCGCGGGCCGCAGGGCAGGGCGGCGGCGCTGGTCTCGTTCATCAGGAAGCGCGGGCTGGCCGTGCCGATCATCATCCTGGTGCGCCACCAGCGCTTCGAGGACATGCCCGTCGACGTGCTGCACGAGGCGGACGGCTTCGTGTTCCTCGCCGAGGAGACGCCGGAGTTCATCGCCAAGAACCTCGCCTCCTACCTGCGCCACTACGCGGAGACGCTGCGCACCCCGTTCTTCGGCGCGCTGCTGGACTTCGCGGAGCAGGGCAACCAGCTCTGGACCTGCCCCGGGCACAATGGCGGCGTGTTCTACTCGCGCTCGCCGATCGGGCGCATCTTCGTCGAGCACCTCGGCGAGGCGGTGTTCCGCGACGACCTCGACAACTCCGTGCTCGACCTCGGCGACCTGCTGATCCACCAGGGCGCGCCGCTCCAGGCGCAGAAGGAGGCGGCGAAGATCTTCGGCGCCGAGCGCACCTACTTCGTGCTCAACGGCACCTCGACGAGCAACAAGATCGTGCTGCAATCCCTCGTCGCCGACGACGACCTGGTGCTGTTCGACCGCAACAACCACAAGGCGGCGCACCATGGCGGGCTGTTCCTGGGCTGCGGCATCCCGATCTTCCTGCCCACCGCGCGCAACGCCCACGGCATGATCGGCCCGATCGACTTCGCGGCGCTGGACGAGACCCGGCTGCGCGAGAGCATCCGCGACAACCCGCTCGTGCTCGACAAGGACGCCTGGCGCAGGGAGCGCCCGTTCCGCGTCGCCGTCGTCGAGCAGTGCTCCTACGACGGCACGATCTACAGCGCAGAGATGATCGCAGAGAGGCTCGGCCCGCTGTGCGACTACCTGATGTTCGACGAGGCCTGGGCCGGGTTCATGAAGTTCCACCCGCTGTATCGCGGGCGCTTCGCCATGGGGCTGGCCGGGCTCTCGGAGGCAAGCCCCGGCATCATCGCCACGCAGTCCACGCACAAGCAGCTCGCGGGCTTCAGCCAGTCGAGCCAGATCCACGTGCGCGACAACCACATCAAGGGGCAGCGCCGCCGCGTGGAGCACCGGCGGTTCAACGAGTTCTTCATGATGCATGCGTCCACCTCGCCGTTCTACCCGCTGTTCGCCTCGCTCGACGTCGGCGCGCAGATGATGAAGGGCCGCCAGGGCGAGGTGCTGTGGGACGACACCGTCCGGCTCGGCATCGAGCTGCGCAAGAAGATACGCTCGGCGCGCGACGAGTTCCTGGCGCGCGAGACCGACCCGCAGAAGCAGTGGTTCTTCGAGCCGTTCGTGCCCGACACCGTGCCCAGCCCCGCCTCAGGGATCGCCGGCAGCCCGGCGCGCGTGCGCTGGGAGGACGTGTCCACCGACGAGCTGGCGGCCAACCCCGCGCACTGGTCGCTCGCCCCTGGGGAGAGCTGGCACGGCTTCGGCGAGATCGCGCCCGGCTTCGCCATGACCGACCCGAACAAGCTGACGCTGCTCACGCCGGGCTTCGACCACGAGACCGGCACCTACGCCGAGCACGGCGTCCCGGCCCCCGTGCTCGCGGTGTTCCTGCGCGAGAACCGCATCGTGCCGGAGAAGAACGACCTCAACTCGATCCTGTTCCTGCTCACGCCCGGCGTGGAGAGCAGCAAGGCCGGCACGCTGCTGAGCTTCCTGGTGTTCTTCAAGCGCCTGCACGACGACAACCGCCTGCTCGACGAGGTGATGCCCGACTTCGTGCAGCAGCGCCCGCAGCGCTACGGCGGCGTCAGGCTGCGCGACCTGTGCGCCCAGATGCACGAGTTCTACCGCTCGCACCGCACCTCCACCCTACAGCGCGACCAGTTCCGCGCCGAGCACTTCCCGACGATGGCGATGCGGCCGGACCAGGCGGTGCGCGAGTTCGTGCGCAACAACGTGGATTTCCTGCCGATCGACGAGATCTTCGGGCGCATCGCCTGCACGCTGTGGGTGGTCTACCCGCCTGGCATCGCCACCATCGTCCCCGGCGAGCGGCTGGACGAGCGCGCCAGGCCGATGGTCGAGTACCTCAAGGTGTTCGAGCGCGCGGCCAACCTGTTCCCGGGGCTGGAGAACGAGATACAGGGCATCTACCGCGAGAAGCAGCCGGACGGGTCGGTGAGGTTCTACACCTACGTGGTGCGCGAGGAGCGAGAGGTGCGGCGGCTGTCGCACTGAGGCCAACGGCCAGATGCGACGGGCGGCAAGGCAAGCAAGGCTGGGCTCTGCCCAG
>CAXSES010000258.1:0-4827 GCA_964236225.1 uncultured Acetobacteraceae bacterium | reverse complement strand
CCAGGCTCGCGCCGCGCTTGGCGACCAGGCTCGCGCCGCGCTTGGCGAGCCGCCGGACCCCCGGCTGTGGCTGTCCACGATGGCCGCGCACCTGGAGGACCCCGGCGTGGGCGCGGTGGGCGCGCGGCTGCTCTACGGCGACGGGCGGGTGCAGCATGGCGGCGTGGTGCTCGGCCTCGGCGGCCTGGCGGAGCACGCCGACCGGCTGCGCGCCCGGCGCGACCCCGGCCCGCACGGCCTCGCGCTGATCGACCGGGAGATGTCGGCCGCCACCGCCGCCTGCCTGCTGCTGCGCCGTGCCACCTGGGACGCGCTGGGCGGCATGGACGAGCGCTTCGCGGTGGCGCTCAACGACATCGATCTGTGCCTGCGCCTGCGCGGCCTCGGCCTGGGCGTGCGCCAGGCCGGCACCGCCGAGCTGGTGCACTACGAGTCCCTCTCGCTCGGCCGCCACTACGCCGGCGCCCGCGCGGGCCTGGAGGCGCGCGAGGTCCGGCTGCTGCGCGCGCTGCACGGCGCGGCGTTGGCCGACGACCCGTTCCACAGCCCCAACCTGTCGCTGGAGCAGGGCGCGGAGGACAGGCCGGCGTTCCCGCCCAGGACGCGGGCGGGCGGGCAAACTGATGCCGGCGGCGCGTGAGATTGATCTGCAAGCAAGGCCGGGGACCTGCAAGCAAGGCCAGGGGCTCTGCCAAAGACTCGCCTTTGGAATCCATTACTTAAATAAAGCCGGGTCCAGGGGCGGCTTCGCTCCTGGCGGGTCTGGGCAGAGCCCAGCCTTGCCTCGCTTACAGGTCGACGTGAAGGGCCGCCGGCCTTGCTCGCCTCAGCGCTCCGAGAGGTCGAGCAGCGCCGCGAACCCGGTCTCGCTGCCCAGCGCCAGCACCGCCCCGTCCCCGCTCCACGCCAGCGCCGAGACCGCGCCGCGCCCCGACGCCAGCAGCGGCAGCACCCGCGCCGTGGCGATGTCCACCGCGACCACCGTGCCGTCGGAGAACCCGGCCGCGACCAGGTCGCGCTCCGGGTGGCAGGCGACGCGGGTGCAGATGACCCCGTCCGGCGCGGTGGCCAGCTCCGTGGGCGCCCTGCCCATCGGGCCGCCGCCGTGGAACGGCCACAGCACGATGCTCTCCGCGCCGGAGCTGGCCAGCCACCTGCCGGTGCGGCTGAACGACAGCGACCCGGTCTTGGTCGGGTAGCCGCTCATGCGCATGTGCTGGCCGTCGGCGAGCCGCCAGCCGTGCAGCGCGTTCTCCTGCATCGTCGTCACCACCGCCTCGCCGGCGGGATGGATGACGAGGCCGGTGTGGCTGCCCTTCCACTCCAGCGCGCGGGCGCTGTCGGTCTTCGCCTGCACGAACCACAGCGACGCGCCGTTGTAGTGCGAGGCCGCGACGCGCTTGCCCTTCGCGTCGAACGCCAGGCCCGTGACCGTGCTCGGGTGGTCCAGCACCTTCAGCGTGCCGCCCTTCGCGTCGAACACGTGCGCCCGCCTGCCGACAGAGCAGGCCAGCAGCCCGGCCTTCGGGTCCCCGGTCTTCGGGTCCCCGGTCTTCGGATCAACGTGGCTCGCGACCTGCTCCACCCACTTCATGCCGAAGGAGGCGAGCTTCGTGGTCGCGCCGCCGGCGTCGGTGCGCAGGAAGACGCCGTCGTCGCCGCCGGTGACGAAGCCGCCGCGCGTCGCGTCGGGCGCCAGCGCCAGCAGGCCGGCGTCGTGCGCCTGCACCGCGCGCCACGGGCCGGAGCGCGGCGCCAGGTGCAGCGTGCCGTCCGCGGTCGCGAACGCGCAGGTGACGCCGTCGCGGGAGAAGCACGCGGCGACGACGTGGGAGTCGAGCGGCTGGTGGGTGCCGCGCTCGGCGAGAAGATGGTCGGGGGCGAGGGTGTTGCCCATCGGGGGATTCCTGTTCAGGGAAGGCCGGGGCTCTGCCCCGTTGCCTCGAGGCTGGACTGCGGGGGCAGCCGTCCACGGATTCGCACGCACGAGGCCCGGTGGCCGCGAGGCTGTCCGTTCTGGCCATCCGTATCCGGAGCCGATCGGCATCGGCTCGCCCGGGGCGGCGGATGCCGAGGGCACCATCTGCGGCCGAGCTGGGCCACCACTGAAAGCGGGCACTTCGCCAGCTCGTCCGGCCTGGAGAGGAACGGCGAGTGATCGCTGTCCAGGGTGAGGACGGGCGCGCAGGGCAGCGCGGCCTGCATCGATCGCCGCCTGTCGAGCGGCAGGGCGCGGTCGCTCAGGGTTTCGATGCAGGCCCGCTTGACGCGCCCGAACCGCTCCGCCGTGACGGCCGATGGCGTGGCATGAATCCAGGGCGGCTCCGGGCTCGGTTTCGGGAGAGCCGCCCTGACCCGTCCGGCAGCGGTGGCGTCATAGAGCATGGCGGCGGCGATGTCGCCTGGCAGCATGGCCGAGCCGTCCTCGCGCATCTGCAGCAGGTCGGTCGCGCCCGGTTCGGGCTTCAGGATGGTGAGGATCGACTCGCCTGCTGGAACAAGGGAGCCTGACACGTGGACGAGTGTGGCGATGCGGTCGGGGATGCGCTCGGCGACCTCGCTGGTGACAAGGCCGCCCCGGCTGTGCCCGACGAGGACGACCGGATCGGCCTCCTGCCCGATCACCCCGGCGATCTGATCAGCCCATGACGCCAGCGTCACGCCGGCGAGGGGAGTCGGGTCCCGGCCCATGCCCGGCAGATCGGGCGCGAGCACGCGATGTCCGGCTGCCGCGAGCAACGGGGCGACACGCTCCCAGCACCAGGCGCCATGCCAGGCGCCCGCGATCAGGACGAAGGTGCCGGCGGCTTCCTTGCTCTCGGTGTCTGACACGGGGTTCTCCTGTTCGCGTCTGATCCGCGGTCAACGCCACAGGCCCTCGAAGCGCCGTCCTGCCGTGCGGGTGTGATGCAGGGTGTGCCGCGGGTCGCGGTTTCACGAGCACCGGGCGCGATTGAAGATTGCAGCAGGTGCAGCGCGTGGACGGACGCCTCCTGGTCGTCCAGCCGAGCGCCACGGGACGGCGCCGCTCCAGGTCCAGCGGCACCGTGCCACAGCTATGCCTCCTGCGCAGCGCCCGGTCGTCCACCCCAGGCGCCGTCGGCGTGGCGTCCGCTGGCACGGGCACCCGCCGGACCAGGCGCAGCGGAGTGTCGCGGCTCGCGGCCAGTCCCATGCCACGGCCAGGATTCCGTCCTGTGGCGTGACCCCGGGACGCGGCTGGTCCCGGGCGCGGCGCCGGTGGCGACGGCGCTCCACGCCCCGTGATGGCGGCGCCGGGCCCGGTGTTGGAGCGCGAGCCCGCCGTGGGCGGCGGGCAGGCCGCAGGGGCAGGAGGTGCGGCGGTGATCGCCCTGTTGCGCGAGGTTTGAAACCATCGGATCAAGATGTTGTTCAATACCTGGCACGTTGCGGATGCCGACCGTCAAACCATCTGCCGGGTTGCCAAACCATCTGGAGGAAGCATGAAAAAAATCAGCTCGTACCTGACAGGTTCCGCCCTCGCCATCCTCGCCTCGGTGATCGTGACGCCGGCCAGCGCAGGCCCGCCCAGCTTCCTGCACGCGAGCGGCCATTCCGTCGTCGACAGCAGCGGCAAGTCAGTGCTGCTGCGTGGCGCCAACCTCGGTGGCCTGTTCGTCATGGAGAAGTGGATGACTCCGCTCGACAGCGGCAGTCTTCCGGATACCTACAGCGTCATCCAGAAGCTGGACTCGCGCTTCGGCGTCGCGCAGGAGCAGGCGCTGATCGCCGCCTACCAGTCGGCCTGGATCAACTCCACCGACCTGCAGAACATCAAGAACGCCGGATTCAACACCATCCGGGTGCCGGTGTGGTGGGGGCAGTTCTACCCGATCGCGTCGGTGTCCAACGCCTCGTTCCGCGCCGACGCGTTCACGGCCCTGGACTCCCTGATAGCCAACGCGGCCTCGGTCGGGCTCTATGTCATCATCGACATGCACGGCGTGGTCGGGGGCCAGAGCAACTCCGATGACACGGGGCAGCAGAACCAGAACCAATACTGGAACAACACCAGCGACCAGGGCAACACCGCCTGGTTGTGGTGGCAGATCGCGAACCACTACAAGGGCGTTTCCACGGTCGCCGGCTACGACCTGATCAACGAGCCGACGGGCGCGCCCAACACGCAGGCGGTGTGGAACGCCTACAACAGTCTCTACCAGAGCGTGCGTTCGGCCGATCCCGACCACATGATCTTCCTCGAGGGCGCTTTCGGGAGCTGGAACTGGAGCATGCTTCCCGCGCCCTCCACCTACGGGTGGACGAACGTGGTCTACGAGATGCACGAGTACCAGTACAACTCGACCCCGGCGCAGGTCGAGCAGGGATCGACGAACCAGGTCAACGACTTCAACAACCATGCGTCCTGGAACGTTCCCGGCTACATCGGGGAATACAACGATTTCGGCTTCGGCCCCAGCGTCTGGGCGTTCTCCCAGGATGCCTACAGCAACGCGGGCCTGAGCTGGACGATGTGGTCCTACAAGGCGACGCACGGGCTCGTGCCGGACTCCTGGGGGTGGTACGATCCGACATACGCCTCGACGACGCCGAACATCTCCTCGGACTCCGCCTCGACGATCCAGTCCGACTGGGAGCAGTGGAAGACGACGACCTCCTTCGGCTTCAACAGCAACGACAACATGTAGTCGACGTCGCGCGCATCTGGGCGACCGCGTCGCCCCTGCCTTGTCACGGGGCTCATTGGCCCTGGATCGTTGGCAGAAGGGGCATCCCTGGATCGTCCGTGCAGATGCACGGGCGATCCTGATGGGTGGTGATGCCGGCGGCCAGGTGCGATGACCG
>CAXSES010000257.1:0-4831 GCA_964236225.1 uncultured Acetobacteraceae bacterium | reverse complement strand
TTTGGCCAGCCTCGCCCCTGGACCCGGCGCATCTTAAGGGAAGGCGGTCCAGGGGACCTTCCCCTGGCGGAGTTTGAGGCAGAGCCTCAACCTTGCTCCTTCAACCGGTCACACTCGCTGCCGTCAGTCTCATGCCACGATCCTGCGCCGCATCCGCCGCATCACCGCGCCCACGACGTCCTGCACCCGCAGCAGGCCGAGCGCCTGCGCTGCCAGCCCGTAGGTCGCAAGCCCCGTCGCGACCAGGGCCGCGAGCGAGGCCAGGCGCGCGACCTGGCCGCGCGCCATGGTGTCGGGCAGCAGCGCGCGGGCGGCGAGCAGGGCGGCGACCATGATCGCCGTGGCCAGCGCCATGCGGCCCGCGCGCGAGACCAGCCTGCGGTCGGGGCTGAGCTGGCCGCGGCGGTGCAGGACGAGCGCGAGGGCCGCGAGGTTCGCGGTCGCGGCGATCGAGGTCGCGAGCGGCGGGCCGATGTGCTGCAGCGGGCGCATCAGGGCGAGGTTGAGCGCGAGGTTCAGCGCCAGGCAGGCCATGCCGATCCGCACCGGGGTCGCGGTGTCGCCGCGCGCGAAGAAGCCCGGGGCGAGCACCTTGACCAGCACGAAGGCGGGCAGGCCGGTGGCGTAGGCGGCGAGCGACTGCGCGGAGAGCTGCGTGTCCGCGACGCTGAACGCGCCCCTGCCGAACAGAGCGGCCATCACCGGGCCGGCGGTGGCGATCAGGGCGGCGCTCGCGGGCAGGGTCAGGACCAGGGCGTACTCGATGGCGCGGTTCTGTGTGTCGGCGGCCGCCTGCCTCTCGCCGGACAGCACCTGGCGCGACAGCACGGGCAGCAGCGCGGTGCCGACGGCCGCGCCCAGCACGCCGAGGGGGAGCTGGTTCACGCGGTCGGCGTAGTAGAGCAGCGAGACGGTGCCGGCGGGCAGCATGGTGCCGACCCAGCCGTCGACCACGAGGTTGAGCTGGGTGACGCCGCCGGCGATCAGGCCGGGGACCATGCGGCGCATCAGCAGGCGCATCTGCGGCGTGAGCCTGGGGCGGGGAGGGTGGAGCGCCATGCCGGCGCGCCGCGCCGCCCACAGCAGGACGGCGAGCTGGGCCACGCCTGAGATCGTGACGCCCCAGGCGAGCGCGTGGCCTATGGTCGCCGTGAACGGGGCGAAGGCGAAGATCGAGGCGATGCCGACCACGTTGAACAGGACGTAGGCGCCGGACGCCGCGGCGAAGCGGTCCAGGCCGTTGAGCACGCCTGCGACCAGGGCGGCGAGGCAGATCAGCACCAGGTAGGGGAAGGTGATGCGGCTGAGCGTGACGGTGAGCGCGAACTTGGCGGGGTCGCGGGCGTAGCCGCTGGCCAGGACGTGCATCACCTGCGGCATGAACACCTCGCCCGCGACCGTGAGCAGCAGCAGCCAGAAGGCGAGCACGGACATGGCCTGCTCGGCGAAGCGGCGCGCGGTGTCCGGGCCTTCGGACGTCAGCAGGCCGGAGAAGACTGGGATGAAGGCGGCGTTGAACGCGCCCTCGCCGAACAAGCGGCGGAACAGGTTGGGCAGCCGCAGCGCCACGAAGAACGCGTCGGCGACGGGGCCCGCGCCCATGAAGCCGGCGATGAGCTGGTCGCGGACCAGGCCGAGGACGCGGCTGACCATGGTCCAGCCGCCGACGGTGAGGAGGCCACGGAGCATCGCGGGGCTTTAGCGCGCGGCGGGGGGGAAGGCCAGGGAGCAAGGGTCGGGGCAGTGGGTCGGTTTGAAATCCGGAAAGGAAGGCCAGGGGCTCTGCCCCTGGACCCCGCCAAAGGCAAGCCTTTGGAATCCGATACTTAAGTCAAGCCGGTCCAGGGGCGGCTCGCCCCTGGCGGGTCCAGGGCAGAGCCCTGGCCTTCTAAGCTGACTTGCTACCAGGCCGGGCACGCCCGAATTGCCGCGGCCCTGGTTCCCCGCACCGGCGCCCTTATCTGCGGTGCTCGGGACCACGCGGGAGGCGGGATTGCGGCACAGGCTGATCGGGATGGCGGCGGCGGTGGCCCTGGCAACGGCGCCCGGCCTCGCGCGCGCGGACGCGCCGGCGGGCCTGTCGGGCAGCGTGCCTGGCGGCGTGCTGCGCGCGACGCTGCCCAACGGCCTGCGCGTCGTAGTGGTGCCGGACCGACTGGCGCCGGTGGTGTCGACGGAGCTGAACTACCTGGCCGGCTCGAACGACGCGCCGGAGGGTTTCCCCGGCACCGCCCACGCGCTGGAGCACATGATGTTCCGCGGCAGCGCCGGGCTCGACCGCGACCAGCTCGCCGAGATGGGGGCGCTGCTGGGCGGGGTGTACAACGCCGACACCACCGAGACCGTCACGCAGTACACCTACACGGTGCCGGCGGACGACCTGGGGGTGGCGCTGCGCAGCGAGGCGCTGCGGATGCGCGGGCTCAGCATCACGCCGGCGGACTGGGCGCAGGAGCGCGGCGCCATCGAGCAGGAGGTCTCGCGCGACCTGTCCAGCCCGATCTACGACGCCCTGTCGCAGATGCAGGCGATCCTGTTCGAGGGCACGCCTTACGCGCACGACGCGCTCGGCACCCGCCCCTCCTTTGACAAGACCGACGCTGCCCTGCTGCGTGCGTTCTACGAGCGCTGGTATGCGCCCAACAACGCGATCCTGGTCATCGCCGGCGACGTGGACGCGACGGCGGCGCTGGCCGAGGCGCGGGCGGCGTTCGGCGACATCCCCGCCCGCCCGGTGCCGGAGCACGCCGCGTTCACCGTGGGGCCGGTGGGGGCGCGCACCCTCGCGCTGGACACGGACTTCCCGGTGGGGCTGGTGGTGCTGGGCATGCGGATGCCCGGGCTGACCACGCATGATTTCGCCGCCGCCGACATCCTGGGCGACGTGCTGGGCAGCGAGCGCGGCGCGCTGTACGGGCTGGTGCCGGAGGGCCGCGCGCTGCTGGCGCAGTTCCAGTTCCAGGCCAAGCCGGGCGTGGGCTTCGGGCTGGCGATCGGCGCGTTTCCCAGGGGAGGCGACCCGGCGCCGCTGCTCGCCGACATGCGGCGCGTGCTGGCCGACGCGGCGCAGGACGGGGTGCCCGCGGAGCTGGTGGAGGCGGCGCGGCGGCAGGAGCTGGCGCAGCTCGCCTTCGAGAGCGACAGCATCGCCGGGCTCGCGCGGAGCTGGTCGCGCGTGCTGGCGTTCCAGGGCGCCGACTCGCCCGAGGACATCGCGCGGGCCTACGCCGCGGTCACGCCGGACGAGGTGAACCGGCTGGCGCGCACGCTGCTCGACCCTGCGGGCACGGTCACGGCGATCCTGACGCCGCGCAGTTCCGGCAAGCCGGTGACGGGTGCGGGCTTCGGGGGTGCGGAGACCTTCAGCGCGCCGCCCGACCACCCCGTGGCGCTGCCCGATTGGGCCTCGGACGCGCTCGCCGGGCTGCACCTGCCGGCGGCCCCAGAGCCGCCCGACGTGAGCGTGCTGCCGAACGGGCTGCGCCTGATCGTGCAGCCGGAGCACGTGAGCCACACAGTCTCCGTCTACGGCCGGGTGCGTGCGGTGGCGCAGACGCAGGAGCCCGCCGGCCAGGAGGGCGTCGCCGAACTGGCCCACGCGCTGTTCGACCAGGGCACCGAGACCCGCGACCGGCTGGCGCTGCGCCGCGCGGTCGACGACATCGCCGCCGTCGAGCGGGCCGGTCCCGGCTTCACGGTCCGGGTGCTGGCCCCGGAGTTCGGGCACGGCATGGCGCTGCTCGCCGACAACGAGCTGCGTCCCGCCTTCCTTTCGCCCGGCTTCTCCGAGGCCGTGTTCGCCCGGGTGCGCGGCCAGCTCGCCCAGGGGCTGTCCGGGATGATGCAGTCGCCCGACTACCTGTTCCACCGCGCCGTGGAGCGCGCCCTGGTCCCCGAGGGCGACCCGAGCCTGCGCGAGACTACGCCGGCGACCGTCTCCGCGCTGCGGCCCGCGGACGTGCGCGCCTACTACGCGAGCGCCTACCGGCCGGACCTGACGACCCTCGTGGTGCTGGGCGACGTCTCCGTGGCCGAGGCGCGCCGCGTGGTGGAGGAGACGTTCGGCGGCTGGGCCGCGGCGGGGCCCACGCCCGCGATCGACCTGCCGCCGACCGGCCCCAGCGTCGCCTCGCAGGCGCGGGTGCCGGACGCGAGCAGCCTGCAGGACAGCGTGTCGCTCGCCGAGTCGGTGGCGCTGCCGGTGGGAAGCCCGGAGCGCACCACTCTTATGTTGGGCAACACCATCCTCGGCGGCGGCTTCTCCTCGCGGCTGTACCGCGACCTGAGGGTGCGCACAGGCTACGTCTACACCGTCAACAGCGCGCTCGACTGGACGCGCACCCGCGCGGACTACTCCGTCTCGTTCGGCGCCGACCCGGAGAACGTCGAGCGCGCGCGGGCGCTGGTGGTGCGCGACATCGCCGACATGCAGTCCACCCTGGTCGCGGAGTCCGAGCTGGCGCGGGCCAAGGCGCAGGTGCTGCGCCGCCTGCCGATGCAGCGCGCCAGCGTCGGCGCCATCGCCGGGCTCTACCTGCGGCTCGCCGACCTCGGCCTGCCGCTCGACGCAGAGCAGGTGGCCGCGCGGCGCACCCTGGAGATCACCGCGCCCGAGATCCGCCAGGCCTTCGCGCTGTGGCTGCGCCCGGCCGACCTCGCCCAGGTGGTCAAGGGGCCGCCCATGGCGCAGTGAGGCCGGCGGCGACCGGCGGGCCCACGGGAAGGCAGGAGGGCGCCCCGCCCTCGGCATGGCCCTCGAACCCCGCCAGGGCGAGCCGCTTCACTTCATGCCAACGGCGCTTCGAGATGACCGGTCAAGCAAGGTTGAGGC
>CAXSES010000256.1:2418-4846 GCA_964236225.1 uncultured Acetobacteraceae bacterium | reverse complement strand
GGCTGCGGCACACTCCGCCCGTGACCGTGCCCCCCCGCATCGTGGCGCTCGACGACCTGGCGGCGACCGAGGCGCTCGGGCGCGCGGTGGCGGCGTCGCTGCGGCCGGGCGACTCGGTGCTGCTGGACGGCCCGCTCGGCGCCGGCAAGACCACGCTGGCCCGCGCCCTGCTGCGCGCGGCCTGCCGCGACCCGGCGCTCGAGGTGCCGAGCCCGAGCTACACCCTGGTGCAGGAGTACGGCTCGCCGCTCGGCCCGATCCGGCACTTCGACCTGTGGCGGCTGGACGGCGCGGCGGCGCTGGAGGAGCTGGGCTGGGACGAGGCGCGCGAGGGCATCGTGCTGGTGGAGTGGCCGGACCGGCTGGGCGCGCTGCGGCCCGCCGACGCGCTGGGCATCGCCCTGCGTCCGGAGGGCGGGCGACGCCGCGCCAGCCTCGCCGGCTGGGGAGCGCGCCTCCACGCCCTGCTGGCCCGGGCGACGGCGCCCGCGTGACGCCTGCGGTGCCCGGAGTCACGATGCCCCCGACGGAGATGGCGCGGACGGAGATGACGCGGACAGAAATGACGCGGACGGGGACGACGCTGGGGGGGACGACGCCGACGGCGGCGCCCGTCCCGACGGTGCGCCGCGCGATGGTGCTGGCGGCGGGGCTGGGCACCCGGATGCGCCCGCTCACGGCGGCCACCGCCAAGCCGCTGCTGCCTCTGGGCGGACGCAGCCTGATCGACCACGCGCTGGACCGCCTGCTCGCCGCCGGCGTCGAGCAGGTCGTGGTCAACACCCACTGGCAGGCCGAGCGGCTGGAGGCGCACCTGCGCGCCCGGGCGGCGCCGCGCGTGGTGACGCGGCGCGAGCCCGCGCTGCTCGACACCGGCGGCGCGGTGGCGGCGGCGCTGGCGGACGGCCTGCTCGGCGGCGACCATCCCCCCGACGGGGATCGCTGCGGCGCGGACCCTCCCGGCGAGGCCTTCTTCACCGTCAACGGCGACAGCGTCTGGCTCGACGGCCCGACCCCCGCCCTCGCCCGGCTCGCGGCGGCCTTCAACCCCGCGCAGGCGGACGCCGTGCTGCTCGTGCATCGCACCTTCCAGGTGCATTCCGAGGTCGGATGCGGCGACTTCCTGGTCGATGGCTGGGGCACGCCGCGCCGTGGCCGCGCGCGCGAGATCGTGCCCTACGTCTATGCCGGCGTGCAGCTCGCCACCCCCGCGCTGTTCCGCGACGCCGGCGCCGCGCCGTTCGGCATGAACGCGGTGTGGGACCGCGCCATCGCCGCCGGCCGGCTGCGCGCCGTGGTGCATGACGGCCTGTGGTTCCACCTGAGCCGCCCGCAGGACCTGAGCGAGGCGGAGTCGGCCCTGCTCGCCCAGGAGATCAGCGAGACCACATGAGCCAGTCCCCCTCCGCCCCGACCTCACTTACGACGCAAACCGCCCCCTCCGCCCAAACCTCCCCCACGACGCGGACCGCCCCCACGGCGCGTCCCCGCCTCGCGTCGATCCCGGCGACGCTGCCGTTCCTCGACACTCTGGCGCAGCACTGCCTGGCCCGCGCCGGCGACGACCCGCTGGCCCTGTCGCGCTCCCTGGTGCTGCTGCCCACACGGCGCGCGGCGCGGGCGCTGGCCGACGCGTTCCTGCGCCAGTCCGGCGGCCGGGCGCTGCTGCTGCCGCGGATCGTGGCGCTGGGCGCGCTCGACGAGGCGCCGTTCGCGCTCGCCGGCGCGCTGTCCCTGCCGCCGGCGATCGAGCCGATGCATCGCCTCGCGATCCTGTCGCGGCTGATCCTCGGGCTCGACGGCCGCCACGGGGCGCCGCGCACCGCCGACCGCGCCTGGACCCTGGCCGCCGAGCTGGCGCGGCTGCTCGACGAGGCGCACCGCTCCGAGGTCGACCTCGCCGAGGCGCTGCCGGACGCGGTGGAGGTGGGCTTCGCCGAGCACTGGCAGGTGACGACCCGGTTCCTCTCGATCGTGACGGGCGTGTGGCCGGCGCTGCTCGCGGAGCGCGGCCAGATGGACCCCAGCGCCCGCCAGGTCGCCCTGCTGCGCGCCCAGGAGGCCGCCTGGAGCGACGCGCCGCCCGACCATGACGTGATCGCGGCCGGCACCACGGGCGGCATCCCCTCGGTGGCGCGGCTGCTGCTCTCGGTGGCGCGGCTGCCCACGGGCCTGGTGGTGCTGCCAGGCTTCGACGCGACGCTGTGGCCGGAGCCTGGCGCCGCCCCGCCCGCGGAGTCGCATCCGCAGGCCGGGATGCAGCGGCTGGTCGCCGCGATGCAGGCCGGCCCCGGCGACGTCGCGCGCTGGGACGGGCCCGCGCACATCCCCACCCACGACGCCGTCCCGGAGGCGCGCAGCACGCTGCTGCGCCTGGCCCTGCTCCCCGCCGAAAGCCTGGCGCAGTGGCGCCATGTCCACGACGACC
>CAXSES010000256.1:0-2318 GCA_964236225.1 uncultured Acetobacteraceae bacterium | reverse complement strand
TCCCCGCCGCCGCCCCGCCCGCGACGGCGCGGCCCGCGAGGCCGGACCTCGCGGCGGACGCCGCCGTGCGTCCGCCCGGCGGCCTCGAAGGCCTGCGCCGCCTGGTGACGGCCGACCAGCAGGAGGAGGCCGCCGCGATCGCGCTGGTGCTGCGCGAGACGCTGGAGCGGCCGGGGGAGCGCGCCGCCCTGGTCACGCCGGACCGCGAGCTGGCGGCGCGCGTGGTCGCCGAGCTGCTGCGCTTCGGCGTGGTGGTGGACGACAGCGCCGGAGAGCCGCTCGCGGAGACCCCGCCCGCCGCCTTCCTGCGCCTGCTGGCCCGCGCGGTGGCGGAGCAGTTCGCCCCGGTGCCGCTGCTCTGCGTGCTCAAGCACCCGTTCTGCGCCGCGGGCATGGCGCCCGCCGACTGCCGAGAGGCCGCCCGCACCCTGGAGCTGGCCTGCCTGCGCGGCCCCCGTCCCGCCCCCGGCCTCTCCGGGCTGCGCGACGCCCTGGCCGCACGGGCGCGTGCCGACACCCTGCGCGCCGCCGCCGCCGCGACCGTCCTGCGTTCGCCCGGCGACACGGACCCGGACCTGGAGCCCGCCTCGCCCGACGCCGCGCCAGGGCGCCGCGCCATCGCCCTGCGCGAGGCCGGCGCGCTGGTGGACCGGCTGGAGCGCTGCCTGGCGCCGCTGCTGGCGCTGGCCGCCCACCCCACGGCGCTGGCCTCCGACGCGCTCGACGCCCTGGTGCAGGCCGCCGAAGCGCTCGCCGCCACCGACGAGGAGGACGGCGCCGCCCGGCTCTGGCACGCCGAGGACGGCGCCGCCCTGTCGGGCCACCTCGCGGCGCTCGCCGACGCCCTGGCGCCCGGCGTCGCCGACTTGCCGCCGCAGCCGCTCGCCACCCTGCCGGGCCTGCTCGACGCCTCGCTGGAGGGCCTGGTGGTGCGCTCGCGCCGGGCGCTGCGCGGGCGCGACGGCGCAGAGCACCCGCGGCTGTTCGTGTGGGGCCTGCTGGAGTCGCGGCTGCAGACCGTGGACCTCCTGGTGCTGGGCGGCCTGGCAGAGGACGTGTGGCCAGGCGCCGCCGACCCCGGCCCCTGGATGAGCCGTGCGATGCGCGCCGCCGTCGGCCTGCCCTCGCCCGAGCAGCGCGTCGGCCAGGCCGCGCACGACTTCGCCGCCGCCTGCTGCGCGGCCCCCACGGTGGTGCTGTCCTGCCCCCGCCGCCGCGATGGCGCCCCCGCCGTGCCGTCGCGCTGGCTGGCGCGGCTCGACGCCCTGCTGGACGGCTCCGGCGCCGCGCTGGAGCGTCACCCCGCGACCGACTGGGCCCGCGCCCTGGACCGCCCAGACGGCGACGCCCGCCCGGTGCAGCCCCCCGCGCCGCGCCCCCCCGTGGCGCTGCGCCCCCGCCGCCTCAGCGTCACCGAGATCGAGACCTGGCTGCGCGACCCCTACGCGATCTACGCCCGCCACGTGCTGCGCCTGCGCGCCCTGGCCCCGATCGAGGAGTCCGCCGACGCCGCCGACTACGGCAGCGTGGTGCATGGCGGCCTCGCGAAATTCCTCGACTCCGTCGGCACCACCTGGCCCGCGGACGCCGCCGCGCAGCTCCGCCGCGCCGTGGACCAGGCGCTCGACGAGCGCGGCCTGCGCCCCGCGCTCGCCGCGTGGTGGCGGCCAAGGCTGCGACGCATCGCGGACTGGGCCGCCGACGAGGAGGTGCGCCGACGCGCCGACGCCCCCGCCAGCGCAGTGCGCCCGGAGATCTCCGGCGCCATCAGCATCCCCGGCCCCGCCGGCCCGTTCGAGCTGCGCGGCCGCGCCGACCGGATCGAGCGCCGCGGCGACGCCCTGTCGATCCTGGACTACAAGACCGGCGCTCCGCCCACCGGCACGGACGTCGCCGAGGGCTGGGCGCCGCAGCTCACCCTGCAGGCAGCGATGCTGCTGCGCGGCGCGTTCGGCCCGGAGCTGGCCGGCCACGTGATGGAGCTGGCGTACTGGCACCTGTCCGGCGGCTTCGTCGCCGGCGAGGTCCGCGACCCGTTCCGACGCGACGCCACCAGGATGCAGGACGCCGCCGAGCAGGCCTGGGACAGCCTGTGCCGCCGCGTCGCAGCGTTCGACGACCCGGACTGCCCCTATTTGTCGCAGCCGCACCCCGGCGAGGCGCCGCGCTTCTCCGACTACGCGCAGCTCGCCCGCGTCGGCGAGTGGGCGCTTCTGGACGACGCGGGATGAGGGCCGTGGGCAGGAAAGCAAGGCCAGGGGCCCTGCCCCCCATGCTTGAAGGCGGGGACCCCGCCAAAGGCGAAGCCTTTGGAAACC
>CAXSES010000255.1:0-4868 GCA_964236225.1 uncultured Acetobacteraceae bacterium | reverse complement strand
ACCCCGAACGCGTACTCGATGACCTCTGCATACGCCTGCCCCGGCCGCAGCACCGCCGACGGGAACCCCGGCTGGTTCGGCGCGTCGGGGAAGTTCTGCGCCTCCAGCGCGAAGCCGGAGGACTGCCGCAGCATGACCCCGCCGCGGCCCTTCACCGCGCCGTTCAGCGAGTTGCCCGAGTACACCTGGAGCCCCGGCTGCGTGGTCCGCACCGCCAGCGTGCGGCCGCTGCGCGGGTCGCGCACCTCCGCCGCCGGCCGCAGCGTGCCAGGCTCGCCGTCCAGCACGAAGCAGTGGTCGTAGCCCCGCCCTGGCAGAAGCTGCGGCTCTGCGTCGAAGATCCCGGCGGCGAAGCGCCTGGGCGCGCGGAAGTCGAACGGCGTGCCCGCCACCGGGCGAAGCTCCCCCGTCGGCACCTGCGCCTTGTCCACGGGCAGGAAGCGCGCCGCGCGCACCACCAGCTCGTGCGCGAGGATGTCGTGGCGCGCGTCGCCACCCAGGTTGAAGTAGGGGTGCGCGCTGAGGTTGACCACGGTCGGCGACTCCGCCCGCGCGCCCAGCTCCAGCCGCAGCGTGTCGCCGCGCAGCACGTAGCGCGCGCTCGCGTGCAGGGCGCCCGGGAAGCCGCCGTCGCCGTCAGGGCTCAGCAGGTCGAGCGCCAGCTCCGTCGCCCCCGCCTCGCGCACGGTCCAGGTGCGCAGGCCGAAGCCGCCCGGGCCGCCGTGCAGCGTGCTGGCGCCGTCATTGGCCACCAGGCGGTGTTCGTGCCCGTCCAGGCGGAAGCGCGCCCCCGCGATCCGGTTGGCGCAGCGGCCGAGCACCGCGCCGAACGATCCGCCCGCGGTGGCGTAGGCCGCGGCGTCGTCCAGGCCGAGCAGGACGTGGCCGCGCACGCCGTCTCGGTCGGGCGCCTCGATCGACACCATGCGGGCGCCGAAATCCGTGATGCGCACGCGCAGGGTGTCGTTCTCGAGTGTGTGGAGGGTGGCCGCGGTGCCGTCGGGCAGCATACCGAACTGGGTCATGCCTGCTCCAACGGCACGCGGCGCCCGCGGTTCGTCCATCCTGCGATCAACCCGCGCCACACTGGGCCGCCGTCGCGCCCTGCCAGGCGGATCGCGGCCGAAGCGTCGCCGAATACCGGTCGCGCCAGGCCATCGGCCACGGCATGATGCGAGGCCGCCGACACGGTTGCCGCCAACACAATCGCCGCCGACACAGCCCAGGACCCCATGCGACCGATCCGCTCGCTGCCCATCCTCGCCCTCGCCACGCTCCTGCACGGGACCGCCCCGACCCTGGCGCGCGCCCAGGCGCCGGCCCGCGCCACCGCCACGGCGGCCGTGCCCGGCACAGGCACCCTGCCCGCCGCGACCCCGCTGCCCGCCGCCACCCCGCTGCCGCGTCCGACGCCGCTGCCCGCGGCCGGCGGCACGTCCCCGGTGCGCACCGCCTCCGCGACCCTGGCCCCCGCCCTCGTGCTGCCGCAGCCCGAGCCGGCCGCCCCATTCACCCCGGCCGCCCCGCTCACCCCTGCCGCGGTATCCGCCGAAACCGCGCGCCTGCGCGCCGACCTGTCGCGCGAGGTGCCTGGCCTGGTCGCGCGCAACCCCTCCGCCGAGCGCAGCCTGCTCGCCCTGCTCCGCCGCGCCGTGGCCGCCAGCGACTTCGCGCTCGACCATCCTCAACTCCTGGTGGCGGTGGACCGCAGCACCGCCGTGCAGCAGCTTTCGGTGGTGCTCGCCCGTCCCGCCGGCGCCTGGGAGGTGCTCGGCACCACCCGCGTCTCCACCGGCCAGGCCGGGCGTTTCGACCACTACATCACCCCGCTCGGCGTGTTCGCGCACACCGACCTGATCCTCGACTACCGCGCCGAGGGCACCTTCAACGAGAACCACGTCCGCGGCCTCGGCCTGAAGGGCATGCGCGTGTGGGATTTCGGCTGGCAGTGGGCGCATCGCGGCTGGGGCGCCGACGCCAGCCCGATCCAGATCCGCCTGGAGATGCACGCCACCGACCCCTCGGTGCTGGCGCAGCGCATCGGCCACACCGCGTCCCAGGGCTGCGTGCGCATCCCCGACGCGATGAACCGCTTCCTCGACCGCCATGGCGTGCTCGACGCCGAGTACGAACGCGCGGCCGTGGACGAGATACGCTACCGCGCGCTGCTGCTGCCGGACCGCGTGCCGACGCCGCTCGCGGGCAGCGTGCTGGTCGTGGTCGACAGCTCCGGGGCGCCCTGAGGAAGGAAGACAAGGCTGGGCTCTCCCTCCGCCTGCCCTTCCAATGGCCCAAGCGGGCCATCGTAACCTTTGGCAGGCTACGCCCGGACCCGCAAAAGGTCCGAGGACCCCTTGATCCCATGACTCAAGGGAAGCCGGTCCAGGGCGGCTCGCCCTGGCGGGTCCAGGGCAGAGCCCTGGCCTTGCCTCAGCTCTCCAGCACGTAGCGTCCCGGCGCGTCCATGATCGCCGGGTGCGCCTCGCTCCCCATCGCCGGCGGCGTGCCGCGACTGCCGCCCCGCGCGGCCAGCCACGCCGCCCAGTCCACCCACCAGCTCTCCCTGTGCTCGCTCGCCCCCTCGCGCCAGGATTGCGGGTCCGCCGCCTCGCCGTCCACGTCGCCCACCCGGTAGCTGCCCTTGCCGCCAGGCGGGTTGATGATCCCCGCGACGTGCCCGCTCGACGCCAGCACGAAGCGCACGGCGCCGCCCACGAGCTGCGTCACCCGCCACGCCGACTGCCACGGCACGATGTGGTCCTTCTCCGCGCCCACCGAGTACAGGTCGAGCGTGATGCGCCCGAGGTCGATCGGCTCGCCGTCCAGCACCACGTGGTCCGGCCGGATCAGGTTGTTCTCGACGTAGGTGTTGCGCAGGTACCAGGAATGCGCGGCGCGCGCCATGCGGGTGCCGTCGCTGTTCCAGTACAGCAGGTCGAAGGCCGGCGGCTTGTTGCCCATCAGGTAGTTGTTGACCACGTTGCCCCAGATCAGGTCGTTGGAGCGCAGCAGGTTGAACATGTTCGACATCTCGCGGCTGTCGAGGTAGCCGCGGTCGAGCATCTGCTGCTCGATGAAGTCGATCGCCGGCTCGCCCAGGAACATCGCCGTCTCGCCGACCTCGGAGAAATCCTGCATCGACACCATCAGCGACGCCGACGCGAACCGCTCGTCGCCGCGCCGCGCCAGCCACGCCAGGGTCAGCGTCAGCAGCGTGCCGCCGATGCAGTAGCCCATGACGTTGACCTGGGCAGCTCCCGTGATCTCGCGGATCGCGTCCGACGCCGCCAGCGGCCCGAGCCGCATGTAGTCCTCGAACCCGATCGCATCCATCGCGGCGTCGGGGTTCTTCCACGACACCATGAACACGGTGAAACCCTGCGCGACCAGCCAGGCGACCATGCTGTTCTTCTGCTGCAGGTCCATGATGTAGTACTTGTTGATCCACGGCGGCAGGATCAGCAGCGGCACCTCGTGCACGTCCGGCGTCGCGGGCGAGTACTGGATCAGCTCGGCCAGGGCGTTGCGCAGCACCACCTTGCCCGGCGTCATCGCGAGGTTGCGCCCGGGCGCGAAGGCGGTCGCGTCCACCATCGACAGCCGCCCTTCCGCGAGGTCGGCCATCAGGTTGCGCGCGCCTTCCGCAAGGCTGGCGCCGCCGGTCTCCACAGCGCGACGCAGCGCCACCGGGTTGGCCGCCAGCACCAGGGCCGGGCTCATCGCGTCCACGAACTGGCGCAGGTGGAACGACAGCCTGGCGCGCTCCGCCGCCGGCATCTCCGCGTCCGCCGGCTGCTCCAGCAGCCACTCCGACGCCAGCAGGTAGCTGTCCTTGATCTGGCGGAACAGCGGCGACTGCCACTCGGGCGCCGCGAACCGCCTGTCGCCGCGCCCCTCGCCCGGCCTGTCGCCGGAGGCCGCCGCGGGCGCCTCCGCCCCGCCCCAGCGCCGCCCGGCCTCCGCCCACATCTCCAGCCCGCCCTGCCACAGTTGCGTGTTCAGCCTTACCGCGTTCTCGAGCATCCGCTCCGGCCGGCGCAGGCCGTGCAGCCAAACGGTGCGCAGCGCGCGCGCGATCTCCGACCAGTCGACCGGCACCACCTCGCGCAGCGGGTTGGCGTTCCACAGGGCATCGATCGCGCGCAGGGTCGGGTCGGCGGCCATCTGCTGCTGGAGCGCCTGCAACCCCAGCGCCATTCCGGCGTCCGCGGCCTCCATGCCGCCCGCCCGGTCCGCCTCGCCCGACCAGGCAGGCGCCCCTCCCGCGGCCGCCGTGCCGGCCATCGCGGCCTCCATCCAGGACTGCCACACTCCCAGCGGTCCGCCTGCCATCGGCTTCGGATCACCGGCCCTGTCCTGAGTCATGACGGCTGCTCCCCTGGCCCGCGCGGTCTTGCGCCGCATCCCGGCGTGTTGGCCGCCCTGCGCGCGCGGAGTCACCCTGCGCGCGGAGATTGTGCACGCCGCGCCAACCGGGCGCCAGCGACTTGCGGGAGCGCGTCATACCAACGGCCGAATGCGTCGACCGCTCAGGCAGGCAAGGCTGGGCTCTGCCCAGACCCGCCAGGGGCGAGCCGCCCCTGGACCCGGCGCAACTTAAGCATTGGTTTCCAAAGGCGAGCCTTTGGCGGGGTCCCCGCTTCCAGACATGGGGGCAGAGCCCCTGGCCTTCCTGCTGAACCGGTCATCGCATTTGGCCACTGGTATCAGCCGCCGGCCAGCCGCAAGCGGGCGGGGCCGGGGCCTGCGGATACCGATTTGCTTCAGTAACGGATTCCAGAGGCTCCCTCCGGCGGGGTTCGAGGCCCCTGCTTAAGGCGGCATGCCCAGGGCGCGCCTCAACCCTGCCCGCCGCATCCGCCGCGCCG
>CAXSES010000254.1:0-4880 GCA_964236225.1 uncultured Acetobacteraceae bacterium | reverse complement strand
CCGTCATAGACCAGCTTCTCGTAGATGTCGTCGGTGAACACCCACACGTCGGGGTGGCGCAGCAGCACGTCGCAGATCGGCCGCAGGTCCTCCGCCGAGTAGGCTGCCCCGGTCGGGTTGTTCGGCGAGTTAAGCATGAACCAGCGGGTGCGCGGCGTGATCGCCGCTTCCAGGTCCTCGGCGCGCAGCTTGAAGCCGTTGTTCTGCCCGCACGGCACGATCACCGGGGTGCCGTCTGCCAGCGCCACGATGTCGGGATAGCTGACCCAGCACGGGCTCGGGATGATGACCTCGTCGCCGGCGTTCAGCGTGGCGACCATGCAGTTGAAGATCACCTGCTTGCCGCCGGTCGAGACGATGATCTCCTCCGGCGCGTAGTCCAGGCCGGAGTCGCGGGCGAACTTGGCGGCGATCGCCTGGCGCAGCGCCAGGGTGCCGGCGACGTCGGTGTACTTGGTCTGGCCCGCCTCGATGGCGCGCATCGCCGCCTGCTTGACGTTGTCGGGCGTGTCGAAATCGGGCTCGCCTGCGGACAGGCTGATGATGTCGCGCCCGGCAGCCTTGAGTGCCCGCGCCTTGGTGGAGATCGCGATGGTCTGGCTCGGGCTGACCCGGTCGAGGCGTTCGGCGGTGAGCTTCATGGCAGGAAATCCTGTGGGCGGGCGATCGGGGAGCGCTGGGCTGCGGACGGCGCGCACCGTAGTCCCGGGGCAGGCACAGGATCAACGTGCGGAGATCGCAGGGCGGCGGGTCAGCCTGCGTCACACCCGCGGCGAGGCGGCCGGCGGCAAGGCAAGGCTGGGCTCCCCTCCGCTGCCTGTCCCATGCCGATGGCGGCTCCTGACATCGACCTGTGAGCAAGCAAGGCTGGGCTCTGCCTCAACCTTGCCTGCCTGTTACTCTTGAGGGCTGCCGGCATGACGGCCCGCCTGGGCTGGCGGAATGGACAGGGAGGGCCCGGCCTTACCCCTCGCGCGCCTCAGTCCCGCCCGTGGATGAACCGCTCGGTGCGGTCCTGCGCCTCGTGGTCGGTCATCTGCGCGGGCGGGCTCTTCATGAACCAGGCGCAAGGCCCGCCGAGCGGCCCGCCGACCCCGCGGTCGAGCGCCAGGCGGACGCAGCGCACCGCGTCGATCACCACGCCCGCCGAGTTCGGGCTGTCCCAGACCTCCAGCTTCAGCTCGCAGGACAGCGGCGCGTCGCCGAAGGTGGTGCCCTCGACGCGGATGAAGGCGAGCTTGCGGTCGGTGAGCCAGGGCACGTGGTCCGACGGCCCGACATGGACGTCGGCGTCCGGCAGCTCGGTGGCGAGCTGGCTGGTCACGGCGCGGGTCTTGGACAGCTTCTTCGAGGCGAGGCGGTCGCGGTCCAGCATGTTCATGAAGTCCGCGTTGCCGCCGACGTTGAGCTGGTAGGTGCGGTCCACCCGCACGCCGCGCTCGCGGAACAGGTTGACCAGCGCCCTGTGCACGATGGTGGCGCCGACCTGGCTCTTGATGTCGTCGCCCACGATCGGCAGGCGCGCCCGCTCGAAGCGGGCGGCCCAGCCCGGGTCGGAGGCGATGAAGCTCGGGATGCAGTTGACGAAGCCGCAGCCCGCGTCGAGCGCCGCCTGCGCGTACGCCTGCGTCGCCTGGTCCGAGCCCACCGGCAGGAAGGAGACCAGCACCTCGGCGCGGCTGTCGCGCAGCGCCTGCGCGACGTCGACGGCGGGCTCCGGGCTCTCCTCGACGACGGTGCGCAGCGAGGGGCCGAGCCCGTCCAGAGTCGGCCCCCGCTGCACCATGACGCCCTGGGGCGGCAGCTCGGCGAAGCGGCAGGTGTTGTTCGGCGCCGCGGCGAGCGCGGCCGCGAGGTCATGCCCCACCTTGCCGCTGGCCACGTCGAAGGCGGCGACGAAGCTGACGTCGCGGACGTGATAGCCGCCAAGGCGGACGTGCATCAGGCCGGGCACCAGCGCGTCGTCCTCGGCGGCCGCGTAGAAGCGCACGCCCTGGACCAGAGAGGAGGCGCAGTTGCCGGTGCCGGCGATGGCCACGCGAATCTCGGGCAAGCGGAGGCTCCGTTCGGGTTGGAGCTTTGTTCCTAGCGGCGCGGCGGGGCGAAGGAAAGGGCATGGCCGGCAAACCCGCGCGCCGCAGGGACTCCGCTTCCGGACGCTGCGCAAGGCGGGCCCTGGAAACCCGCTTCCCCGCGCGAGCGGGCCTCGGGCGTCCCTCGCCCGAAGGAGGCGGCCTCCTGCGTCTCCGGGCCGGCACCGGCCTTGCTGTCTGCCAGGCCGGTGCCGGGTGCCGGGAACGGCTGCTGCTGTCCTGTCAGCGGCTGGACGCGGCCCCGGGCCGGGCCGGCTTGCGGCCGCGCCGGGCCGGGCCGCCGCCGTCCTCCGCCGCGGGCTTGGACTGTTCCGTCCGCTTGCGCCCGAGGCCGATCGACTTGGCCAGCGCGGAGCGGCGCTCGGCGTAGCTGGGCGCCACCATCGGATAGCTGGCCGGCAGCCCCCAGCGCTCGCGGTAGGCGTCGGGCGTCAGGCCGTAGGACGTTTGCAGGTGACGCTTGAGCATCTTCAGCTTCTTGCCGTCTTCCAGGCAGATGATGAAGTCAGCGAACACCGATTTCCTGACCGGCACCGCCGGCTCGCGCTTCTCGGTCTGCACGGGGGCGGACCCAAGGGCCGTGAGCGCGGCATAGACCTTCTGGATCAGGTCGGGCAGGTCGTCGACCTGGACGGCATTGTTGGCGACGTGGGCGGAGACGATCCGGGCGGCGAACCCCAGAACAGAAGACTGGCCTGTGACGGCTGACATGAATGATCCGATGCAAACAATGGTGCAGGCACGACGCGCAGGACTGTCAGCATAGAGAGGCCGCAGTGCGGATTACAAGTGGCAGCAGCGCCTCCCGGACTTCCCTGCCCCGATTCTATTGCGCGCACCTTGCATGTCCCGGCATTCCCGGCCCGGAACAGGCATCGACCGGAGCCGGAGCGGCGCGGGACGACAATGCCGCGCAGCCAGGAGCGACGATGCGAGGCTGCGTCCGGACTTCGCATGTGCGTCCCGGACTTCGCTTGCGCATCCCTGAGTTTCGCTTGCGCATCCCACACCTCGCGCACGCGTCCCTGGCGAATCGGTGGAGAAGCAGTCGGGTTGTTGCAGCGCCGGAACACGGCATCCCGGACGGCGCCGGCAGCCGCTGGCCTGCGCCTTCGGCCGGCGGTGTCGGCGATGGCGGGGGACGCTTCCCCGGGATGGACGTTCCGGAGTCGCTGTGACAGATGGGCGACACATCCGCCGCAACGTCATGCCATGATCCCGGGACATGCGACTCGGGGCGCTCGCCGGCGTTGAGAGGCCACGGCATGGGAGCAAATCGCCAGCGACTTGCCGAAATGACACCGGCGTGCCCTTCCCGTCCGCGGTTCCGCCTGCCATGGACCACTCATCCGAAACGCGATCAGCCCCGAGGCAATCCAATGACGAAGCCGCCGACGACACCCAAGGCTGCAGCGCCCAAGACCGCGGCGCCCAAGACCACGACCGCCAAGGCCGCGACCGCCAAGCCGGCAGCCGGCAAGGCGCCCAAGGCCGCCAAGGCCGACGCGCCGCCGAAGGGCACCCCCGTTGGCAAGCCGAAGGCCGGCCAGAAGCCGAACGCGTTGCAGCAGCCGCTGCAGCCCTCCGAGGCGCTGGCGGCCGTGGTCGGCGAGGGCGCGATGCCGCGCGGCGAGGTGGTCAGCAAGGTCTGGGAGTACATCAAGGCGCACAAGCTGCAGAGCCCGAAGGATGGCCGGGTGATCGTGGCCGACGACAAGCTGCGCCGCGTGTTCGGCCAGGACCAGGCCACCATGTTCGAGATGAACAAGCTGCTCGCCCAGCACCTGAAATAGGCGCTCGCGAACACGCGGCAGGCGAGGCCGGACGCTGCGGCGGCTGGGCGACGGCCGCAGCGGCTGCGGCTGGACCGGCTCGGGGGCGCAGGCAAGCAAGGTTGAGGCTCGCCTCCACTCGCCAAAAGCCGACTCCATGAAACGCCCTACCCTGGGTAAATCCGTTTGTCCGCCAGTTGGCCTGTTCGGGCATAGGCGGTTTTTCGGGTAGGCTGGGCTGCTGCGGCGGCCGCGCAGAGGGCCGGGATCATGGCGTGCAGGGCGCGCCGCTGGTTTGTGGTCCAGCGGAAGGCGCCGGGGGAGGCGGGCAGGGGCTTGGGGGAGAACCGCTGGTAAGTGGCTTTCAAGGCGGTGCCGAGGCTGGCGATCAAGGGTGTTGGCGACAAGAACGATCGCCTGCTTGATGCTGGTCATCAGGTGCATGGCGCCAAGCCACGTGGCCAGCCCGAGCTTGGTGTTGGCCATCACCGTGCCCGCGGTGATTGACCAACGCCCTGGGCAGCGCGTGCAGCCGACACGACGGCCATAGACATGGCTGCGGGTGTTGGCACAGCTCGGACAGGCCATTGCCTCCACCACGAAGCTCGCCCCGCGTAGAGCACAGTTTGGCTTCGGTTTGTCGCCAGCCACGTAGCTGGATGAAAGTTACGTCAACAAGCCCTACTTTATCTCTATACATGTTATTCTACTTTTTATCGATGCCGCCACAAGTTCTTACTCTCCCTTCGAGGTGGTGTCCCCAGGGGAGCAGAGGTTATTTGTATCGTTCCAAACGGCAATAGCACCTTGTTCATCTGTTTTGTGACATCATTAGTTGCTATCTCGTCTGCAATATCTCCGTTCCAGTATAAACTTACATTAAGCCTAGGCAATCTAGTGCCGCCATTACCGAGTCTATTTCCTGCTATAATGACTATAGTTTCATTCCAAATTTGAAGAAGAATGGACTCCGGTCGACCGTTTGGTGATGATACACGAAATTTGTAATTATTGA
>CAXSES010000253.1:0-4892 GCA_964236225.1 uncultured Acetobacteraceae bacterium | reverse complement strand
TGCTTGCTGCCTTGCCACAAACCCAAGCGGAGGAACCGCCATGCTGGGCGTCTGCTACTACCCCGAGCACTGGCCCGAATCCTGGTGGGAGGACGATGCGCGTGCGATGCGCGAGTCCGGCATCAGCCACGTGCGGATCGCCGAGTTCGCCTGGAGCCGCATCGAGCCTGAACCCGGGCGGTTCGAGTGGGGCTGGCTCGACCGCGCCGTCGCGGTGCTGGGCGGGGCCGGCCTGCGCGTGGTGATGGGCACGCCGACCGCGACGCCGCCGAAATGGCTGGTCGACCGCGAGCCGGGCATCCTTCCGGTGGGCGAGGACGGGCGCACCCGCGGCTTCGGCTCGCGCCGCCACACCAGCTTCTCGTCCGCCGCCTGGTGGCGCGAGAGCCGACGCATCGTGGAGGCTGTGGCCGGGCGCTACGGCGGGTCGCCGCACGTCGCCGGCTGGCAGATCGACAACGAGTTCGGCTGCCACGACACGGTGCTGTCGTACGGGCCGGAGGACCTGGCGGCGTTCCGGCTGTGGCTGGCGGCGCGCCACGGCACGATCGGGCGGCTGAACGCCGCCTGGGGCAGCGTGTTCTGGTCCGCGGAGCTGTGCGGCTTCGACGAGGTGGCGCTGCCGTCAGGCGCCGTCACCGAGACCCTGCCCGCCGCCCGGCTCGACTTCCGGCGCTTCTCGTCGGCGCAGGTGGCGGCGTACTGCAGGATGCAGGCGGAGATCCTGCGCGCGCACTCGCCCGGCCGCTTCGTGACCCACAACTTCATGGGCCGCTTCACGGAGTTCGACCACCACGAGGTCGGCCGCGAGATCGACTTCGCGACCTGGGACTCCTACCCGCTGGGCTTCACCGAGCAGTTCCCCTTCGACGCGGCGGAGCGCGCGCTGTTCACCGAGACCGGGCACCCCGACATCGCCGCGTTCCACCACGACTTGTACCGCGGCGTCGGCCGCGGCCGGTTCTGGGTCATGGAGCAGCAGCCAGGGCCGGTGAACTGGGCGCCGTGGAACCCGGTGCCGAAGCCCGGCATGGTGCGGCTGTGGAGCTGGGAGGCGTTCGCCCACGGCGCCGAGCTGGTGAGCTACTTCCGCTGGCGGCAGGCCCCGTTCGGGCAGGAGCAGATGCACGCCGGGCTGCACCGGCCGGACCGCTCGCGCTCGGCGGGGGGCGAGGAGGCGCTGCGGGTCGCGGCCGAGCTGGGCGGCCTCGACCCATTGCCGGACAGCGGCGCCGCCCCGGTGGCGCTGCTGTTCGACTACGAGGCCGCCTGGACGACGCAGGTCCAGCCGCAGGGCGCCGACTTCGACTATTTCGAGCTTTGCCTGCGATGGTACGAGGCGGCGCGGCGGCTCGGGCAGGACGTGGACATCGTCGCCCCGGGCACGCCGCTGGGCGGCTACCGCGCCGTGCTGGTGCCCAGCCTGCCGCATGTCACGGAGGCGGCCCTCGCCGCGCTGCGCGACAGCGGCGCCGCCCTCCTGATCGGGCCGCGCTCCGGCTCCAAGACCGGCAACCTCGAGATCCCCGCCGCACTGGCGCCCGGCCCGCTGCGGGCGCTGCTGCCGGTGCGCGTCACCGACGTCGCCTCGCTGCGGCCCGGGTTGTCGCATCCTGTCACGGGCACGCTCTCCGGCGCCGCGATACGCTGGCGGGAATGGCTCGAGGTCGCGGCGTCCGAGGTCGGGCCGACCGTGCTCGGGCGGTTCGCCGACGCGACGCCGGCCGTGATCGAGGCGGACCGGTGCCTCTATCTCGCCTGCTGGCCGGACCCCGCGCTGCTCCGGGCCGCGATGCGCCGCGTGCTGGAGGTGGGCGGGGCGAGCATGGTCGATCTGCCCGCCGGCGTGCGGCTGCGCCGGCGTGGCGACATGCGGTTCGCCTTCAACTACGGACCGGAGCCCTGGACCCTGCCGGAGGAGGCCGGGCGCCGCTTCTCCATCGGCGGGGCGACGATCGCTCAGCAGGACCTCGCCTGCTGGCGCACGTGCGTGGAGTCGCCCGGGTAGGGACCATGGGAGAGCGCGGGCGCCGGCGACGGAGCAGGTGCGGGCGCCTGCCATCATCGGCGCACTCCCCCGCGTGGCACGGGATCGTTCCCGGCCACTGCAGCGGACCCTGCCTTGCCGTCGGCGCTTGAGCGTGCTGAGCCGCGTCGCGCGCGTCGGCAGCGCGTTGGTCCGCCCTGCAAGGCTGTGCGTGCACCGGCATCGCCAAATCCCATGATCGAGCCGGTGACATCGGTCCCGCCCGACTGGCGGCGCCCGGGCGTCAGGCCGAAGAAGGCGCCGACCTGCCCGGAGCCGCGCAGCCTCGACGGGCCGGACAACCCCGATTTCTCGCGGCAGGCAGGGGAGCAGGGGCAGCAAGGGGAGGCAAGGCCAGGCGCTCCGCCCCCGCGCCTGAAAGCGGGGACTCGCCAGGGCGAGCCGCCCTGGGCCGGCGATTCGAAGGCGTTGCCGGACGCAAGACTGACCCGACGGGCGACGCGCTTGACCGGGGGGGGCTGGATCATCATGTTCCGGCCCGAAACGGATCGTTCCCCGACTGTCAAGGATGCTGATGTCCAAAGAAGACATGATCGAGTTCAGCGGCATGGTGATGGAGCTTCTGCCCAACGCCATGTTCCGGGTGAAGCTCGACAACGAACACACCATCCTCGCGCACACCAGCGGCAAGATGCGCAAGAACCGCATCCGCGTGCTGGCCGGCGACCGCGTGAACGTCGAGATGACGCCCTACGACCTGTCCAAGGGCCGCATCACATTCCGCTTCAAATAGGGCACGAGACGGGGTCTTCCGAGGCGCAGGCTCCTCCAGCCGATCCGTCCCGAGGCGCGTTGCCGGCCGGCCTGGTCGCGTCGATCGGGATGGTTGATGGCGGCGACGCGCCGGGTTCCGGTGTGCGGGGCGGCGAGGCCGCCGCGGGCCGGGCGCCCCTGGTTCTGGCGAGCGCCAGCCCGCGCCGCCTGCAGTTGCTGGCGCAGATCGGGGTGGTGCCGGACCGCGTCGCGGCCACGGACATCGACGAGACGCCGCACCGGGAGGAAGTGCCGCGGCTGTACGCCGAGCGGATGGCGCGGGAGAAGGCGCTGGCCGGGGCGGCGGCGGGCTCGTTCGTGCTGGCGGCGGACACGGTGGTGGCGGTGGGGCGTCGCATCCTGCCCAAGGCCGTGAGCGAGGCGGAGGCGCGGGCGTGCCTGGCGCTGCTGTCCGGGCGGCGGCACCACGTGCTGACGGCGGTGGTGCTGGTGACGCCGGAGGGCGCGCGCTCGGAGCGGGTGAGCGACAGCTCGGTGATCTTCAACCGGCTGACGGACGCGCAGGTCGAGGCTTACCTCGCGGGCGGCGAATGGGAGGGCAAGGCCGGCGGCTACGCCATCCAGGGGACTGCCGCGGGGTTCGTGCGGTTCCTGTCGGGCAGCCACAGCGGCGTGGTCGGGCTGCCGCTGTTCGAGACCGCGCAGCTCCTGCGTGGGCGCGGATACCTCGCGCCGTGAGCGAAGGGGAGCGGAGCCCTGCCCCGAAGCCGGCAAAGCCCTGAGAGACCCCTGCCCCCCCGCCCGCCCGACCCCTTTCCTCACGTGTGCCGGTCCAGGGGCGCCGCCCCTGGCGGGTCCAGGGCAGAGCCCTGGCCTTGCCTTCCTCCCCGATGACCGACCCGCCTCGCCTGCTGGCCGCCTCCTCGCCCGGCGAGATCAGGGTCGCGCTGGTGCGGGGCGCCGCGTTGCTGGCGTACGCGATCGAGCGGCCCGGGGCGCCGGACGGGGTGGGCGACGTGCATCGCGGGCGGATCGCGGCGCGGCGGCCGGCGCTGGGCGGGAGCTTCGTGGCGCTTGACGGCGGCGCACAGGGGTTCCTGCCGGACAGCGAGGGCGCGCAGGGGCTGGCGGAGGGCGCGCTGCTGGGGGTGCGGGTCGTGCGGGCGGCGCAGGGCGGCAAGGGGCCGCGGCTGAGCGCGCGGCTGGACGCGGAGCAGTCGGCGGCCTGCGCGCAGGGCAAGGTCAGGCTTGCGTCGCGGGGGCTGGGGGCGCTGGAGCGGATGGCGCGGGCGCACCCGGACGCTTCGATCGAGACCGACGACGCGGCGCTCGCGGCGGCCGCGCGCGGGCTGCGGGCTGCGGGCCTCGCGGTGGTGGCGCGGGCGTTCTCCGAAGGGCTGGAGGCGGAGATCGACGGGCTTGGCGAGCCGGGGGTGGCGCTGCCGGGGGGGCTGACGGCGAGCATCCACCCGACGCCGGCGCTGGTGGCGATCGACGTGGACAGCGGGGCGGCCAGCAACGCGCGCACGCCCAAGCCGACGGCGCAGCGGGAGGCGAACCGGGCGGCGCTGCCGGCGCTGGTGCGGCAGGTGGTGCTGCGCAACCTGTCCGGGGCGATCCTGGTGGATCTCGCGGGGATGGCGGCGAGGAAGCGGGCGGCGCTGGGGCCGGAGCTGGCGCAGGCGCTGCGCGCGGACCCGCTGGGGGCGCGGCTGCTGGGGTTCACTGCGCTGGGGCTGGCGGAGATCGTGCGGGCGCGGGTGCACCCGCCTCTGCACGAGCTGCTGGCCGGGCCGCACGCGGCGGGTCTGGCGGCGCTGCGGGCGGTCGCGCGGGCGGTGGCGGCGGAGCCAGGGCCGGCGCGCGCGCTGCGGGCCGCGCCGGACGTGGCGGCGGCGCTGCAGGCGGACCCGGTGGCGCTGGGCGACCTTGCGCGGCGCTCCGGGCGGGCCCTGATCCTGCGCAGCGACCCGGCGTTGGGGCCGGGGGAATGGGCGATGGAGCCCGTTTGATGGAGGGTGTGGGTGGCTGAAGGAAAGTGCCCGATCTGCGGGCGGGCGACGGTGCAGGAGGCGCGGCCGTTCTGCTCGAAGCGGTGCGCGGACGTGGACCTGGGGCGGTGGTTCAGCGG
>CAXSES010000252.1:2650-4900 GCA_964236225.1 uncultured Acetobacteraceae bacterium | reverse complement strand
TGCCTGCTTCAGTCCGGCACGCGCAGCCGCACCGACACCGGGCAGTGGTCCGACAGCCGCTCCTTCCAGCCCTCGCCGCTCTCGCGGTAGGTCATCACCCGCAGCGTGTCCGGCTGCATCCAGCCCCGCGCGGCGCCCCCCGCCAGGATGTGGTCGATGAAGTTCTCGCGGCCCCAGCACGGGCTGGATTTGCCCTCCGTCGCGCGGGCCAGCGGCGCCGCCGCCTCCAGCGCGGCCAGCACCGGGTCGCCCGGCCCCATCCAGCGGTTGAAGTCGCCGAGCACCAGGAACGCCGCGCCCTCCGTCCGGCGCTGCGCGATCCAGCCGGCCAGCGCCGGAACCTGGCGCGCCAGCGCCGCGCAGCCGGGCCGCGCGCTGCGCTCCGGCGGGTCCTCGCGGCAGCCGGTCTTGAGGTGCACCGCCAGCACGCGCAGGGGCGCCCCCGGAAGGTCGAGCGTCACGTCCAGGCCGTTTCGCAGCTTGTGCGGCGCGTCGGGATACAGGTCCAGCGCCGCGAGGTCAGGGTTGCGGGTCACGGCGATGCCGCGCCGCACCGCGAGGCCGACGCGCTGCACCACGTCCTCGTCGATGAGGAACAGCGCGTAGCGGTCCGGCGGGAAGATGCGCGCGGCGACCTCGGGCCCGTCCACCTCCTGCATCGCCACCACGTCGGCGTCGAGCCTGTCCGCGTAGCCGCGCAGCAGGGCCAGGTCGCCCTCGGTCTTGGGCCGCACGTCGTCGGGCAGCGACGGGTCGCCGGCGGGGCGAAGCGTGGCCCACTCGATGTTCCAGGTCGCCACCTTGAGGTCGTGGGCGGCGGCGGGGGAGCAAGCAAGAAGCAAGGCAAGGAAGGCCAGGGCTCTGCCCTGGACCCGCAAAGGGTCCGAGGACCCTTTGATCCCATGACTTAAGTATTGGATTCTCAAGGCGAGCCTTGAGCGGGGTCCAGGGGCAGAGCCCCTGGCCTTGCTTCCTTGCGATCCATACCGGTCACGCCCACGGCAGCAACGCCTCCCGTTCCGCCGGCGCCAGGGCCGCCGGCTCGGGCAGCGCCCGCGCCCCGCACGCGCGCAGGAACGCGGCGACGTCGTCCAGCACCGCCGGCGCGCGCGTGGCGTCCCGGTCGTCGCCGCGCGGCACCCAGATCACCGTGTCGTAGCGCGCCCGGGTCAGCAGCACGCGATAGGTGTTGACGCGGTTGGCGATGGCCTCCGCGCCGCGCGGCACCTGCCAGGCCGTGCCGCGGAAGCTGCGCACCCGCCAGGCGACCTCGCCCGCCACCCGCACCAGGTCCGCGTCCCAGCACAGCCCGGCGTGGTCCAGCTCCAGCCCCTGAACGGAGAACTCGGTGGCCACGACCTCCAGGGCGTCCGAGGCGCGCACGTCGGGCCAGCGGTCGAGGAACCAGCGCGCCACCGCGCCGGCGTCCATGTGCGCCAGCTCCACGCCCAGCCCCTCCGCGCGCAGCCGCCGCGCGCCCGAGCTGGCGAGCAGGCCGCAGCGCCGCGTCCCCCGGCTCGCGGCCCGCAGGTGCGCGCGCATCGCGCCGAGGTCGCGCGTCAGCAGCGGCGCGTCGGCGGCCAGACGCAGCGCCGCCGCCGCGTCGCCGCGCAGCACGGCATCGACCCAGTGCGCCGCCAGGGTGCCGCGGATCTGGCGCACCGGCACGTCGAGGTGCAGCGCCGGGTCGGTGCGCAGCGCGGCGAGGCGCGGCAGGCGCTGGCGCGGATCGGCGGCGTCGAGCGTGTCGGGCGCCGCCGCCACGTCCCATTCCGGGCGCAGCGCGAGGGCCGCGCCCCACTCCGCCAGGCCGCCCTCGCCGTCGTGGATCTCCTGCCCGCCGCCCACCAGGCACACGATCGCCGCCCAGCCCCCGCCTGACACCGCGCCCGGCGCGGCGTCCTGCCCCCCGGCCGGCCTGGCGTGGCGCGCCATGATGTCGAGCAGGTGGCCAGGCTCGGAGTCGGCGAGGCGCACCGGGCGGTCGAGCGTCTTGCGGATGGCGTGCTCGCGCGACCAGCTCCTCTGCGCCTCGTCGATCACCACCACGCGCTCGGCGGGGATCTCCGCCGTGGCGACGTGGTGGTCGCGGAAGCGCGGCAGGGCCTGGATCACGCCCTCCATGCGCTGCCGCGCCGCCCGCGCGTCGCCGCCATGGGCGATGGCGTCGCGGGCCAGCGCCTCGCGCAGCACGTGCACCAGGGACGGATTGCCGGTCAGGAAGGTGGCGCGCGTCCCGCCGGGGTCCCG
>CAXSES010000252.1:0-2550 GCA_964236225.1 uncultured Acetobacteraceae bacterium | reverse complement strand
GGGTCCCGGCCTGGACCGTCGTCGTGCCCGGCGCCGAAGCAGGCGTTCAGGCCGCACAGCGTCTTGCCCGCGCCGGGGATGCCGGTGATGAACAGCACCCTGGGACGCCCGGCCGCGCGCGCCGCCTCGATCCCGCGACGCACGGCCTCGGTGGTGGCGCGCAGGCTCGCCACGTCCGACCGCGCCGCGGCGATGGCGGCGACGTCGTGGCGGCCGTACAGCATCCGCGCCGCCTCGATGATCGTCGGCACCGGGCGGTATGGCGCGTGCTCCCAGCCAGCGGGGTCGAGCGGCGGGCCGGCGGGGATCGCCGCCAGCTCGGCGAGCAGCGCGGGCAGGGTGGCGGCGCTGGCCTCCAGCACCGCGCTCACCGCGCCGGGCAGCAGCAGCGGACGCGCGGCCGACGGCGAGCGCGCCCCGGTCGCGACCAGCACCGGGACGATCGGGTGCTGGCGCGAGCCGGCGTGGAAATCCTGCAGGTCGAGGGCGAAATCCTCCGCCTGCTCGCGGTCGGCGCGGAGGAACCGCGTGGCGCCGGCCTTGACCTCCAGCACGATCACCGCGCCCCCGGTCACCAGCACCGCGTCCGCGCGCCGCCCCAGCCGGAGCAGCGGGTATTCCAGCAGCACCCGCCAGCCCGCCGCGCCCGGCCGTTGCGCGACGACGAACGACAGGGCGCGGCGCAGCAGGTCCACGGTCTCGGCCCAGGCGCGGAGCTGCGCGGCCTCGTTCACGCGGAACGCCAGCGCCTGGGCGTGGGCGAGCCGCGCCACCACCGCCTCGGGGTCGGCGTCGAGCAGGTCGGCGGCGCTGGACGACCAGAACGCGGGCATGGCGCAACCATGGCGTGCATCCGGCCGCGTGACCAGGGCGGCGCAGGGCGCCAGGAGAGCAGGCAAGGTTGAGGCTCTGCCTCAAGCTCCGCCAAAGGCTCGCCTTTGGAATCCACTTGTCTCAGTCAATTGGTGTCCAGAGGCCTCGGCCTTTGGCGGGTCTGGGCAGGGCCCAGCCTTGCTTGCCTGCGCGCTGCCCTCCCGTATCTAGCTGCCTTCCCGTATGCAATGGTCCCGCCGATGTTCCACCCCCGCCGACCCCGACCCAGGCCTTCCCAGGACCGCGCGGCATGAGCGCCACCGTGCGGTCCGACGTGCCGGCGCGGCTGGACCGGCTCGGCTGGAGCCGGTTCCACCTGCTCGTGGTGGCCGCGCTCGGCATCACCTGGGTGCTGGACGGGCTGGAGGTGACGATCGTCGGCTCGATCGGCCCGGTGCTGCAGGACCCGCGCACCCTGGCGCTCAGCGCGGCGCAGGTGGGCGCCTCGGCGTCGGCCTACGTCTCCGGCGCGGTGGCGGGCGCCCTGCTGTTCGGCTGGGCCACCGACCGCTACGGGCGCAAGCGGATCTTCAACGTCACCCTGATGGTCTATCTCGTGGGCGTCGTCGCCTCGGCCTGCGCGTGGGACGCCTGGAGCTTCATGGCGTTCCGCGTGCTGACCGGGCTGGGCATCGGCGGCGAGTACGCGGCGATCAACTCCGCGATCGACGAGCTGATGCCCTCGAAGCTGCGCGGGCGGATCGACCTCGCGGTGAGCGGCTCCTACTGGGTGGGCGCCGCGGCGGGGGCGGCGATCTCCCTGCCGCTGCTGGGCGGGCGCTGGGTGGGGCTCGACCTCGGCTGGCGGCTGGGGTTCGCGATCGGCGGCGTGCTCGGGCTGGGCGTGCTGCTGCTGCGGCGCTGGGTGCCGGAGAGCCCGCGCTGGCTGCTGACCCATGGCCGCCACGAGGAGGCGAACGCCACGCTCGACGCCATCGAGGCCCGCGTGCTCGCCTCCGGGGGCACCCTGCCGCCCGTCACCGGCGCGGCCCTGGAGGTGCGCCCGCAGGCGAGCTTCGGCTTCGGCCAGGTGTTCGGCGCCATGCTTGGGCCGTACCGGATGCGCTCGGTGCTGGCGCTGGTGCTGATGGTGGCGCAGGCGTTCCTGTTCAACGCGGTGTTCTTCACCTACGGGCTGGTGCTGGAGCATTTCTACGCCGTTCCCGACGCCGCCATCGGGCTCTACATCCTGCCGCTGGCGGCGGGCAGCTTCCTCGGCCCGGTGCTGCTCGGCCCGCTGTTCGACACCCTGGGGCGGCGGCGCATGATCGCTGCGACCTACGGCGCCGCGGCGCTGCTGCTGGCGGCGACGGCGGCGCTGTTCGGCATGGGGCTGCTGGACGCGCGCAGCCAGACGCTGGCCTGGACGGCGATCTTCTTCGTGGCCAGCGCGGCGGCGTCCTCGGCCTACCTCACCGCGAGCGAGATCTTCCCGCTGGAGACACGCGCGCTGGCGATCGCGGTGTTCTACGCGCTCGGCACCGCGATCGGCGGCGTGGGCGCGCCGTTCGTCCTGGGCGCGCTGATCGGCAGCGGCAGCGCCTGGGCGGTGGCGGGCGGCTACCTTGTGGCGGCGGCGCTGATGGCGGTGGCGGCGGCGGTCGAGGCGGCGATCGGCGTCGACGCGGAGGGCAAGTCGCTGGAGGAGATCGCGCTGCCGCTGTCGGGGCGGTAGCA
>CAXSES010000251.1:0-4905 GCA_964236225.1 uncultured Acetobacteraceae bacterium | reverse complement strand
GAAGGCCAGGGCTCTGCCCTGGACCCGCTGGGGGCCGCGCCCCCAGACCCGCATCCGTAAAGAATTGGAAGACGTTCACTGCCAGTTACGCGTAGCCTTCGGACCCAATATGAACATCTTCATTTTCAGCACGAAGACGAACGTAACCTCGAACAATGTTTTCCTTGAACTCGTACCATCCTGCACCTTTAGAGAGAATGATCTCGCCGTGCCGATCAGTTTTAAGTTTGTTTATACGATCTAAAAACACTTGCTTTGACAAGGTTTTATGTCCATGTCGATCAGCCATTATTGGAAGGTAGGATTTCTCGTAAACTTCTGAAGTCTGCCGACGGAGGACGTGTTTGTCTGCTATAGCCCAAAGCACTTCTTGGTAAGTGTCGGAATATTTCTGAGTCGCTTTCTCGTATAGAATTTTAAGAGCGGTTTCAGCTTCTTTCACCGCTGATCTTACACCATTTGCGAAATGACTCTGCTCACATTCGCTGGTAGTTTGGACATCGTCGAACATTGCCCAAAAAAGCTGTTCGCCGATAAGGTGTACATAAGATGGAAAGCCGTCGCTAATTTGGCCAATTCGCAGAAGGAAATTCTCAGGTACGGTGACACCAATAGCATTGGCAGCAGACTCGATAATCTCCCATCTAGCGTCCTGTGTAAGACGCTCTAATTCTACAGGAGATAAATACCGGCCCGCAGACAAGTGAACTCCAATCAACTCCTCCAAACTCGTTCCTATGCCGCAAATTATAAAGCGGACATTTATGCCTTGATCTGAAACCTCTTTTATGAGATCAGCACATGCTTTCTTCTCCGCGTCTCCAATCATCTGATCAAATTCATCAAATATAATAATGGGTTCTTTAGAATGACATAGCCCAACAAAGTTCAAGAGTTGCGCTGCATCATTGATAGACTCGATAGGAGGGATAATACCACTACTTATTTTGCTAGTAAAATCATATCCAAAGCCGCCTAGCGCCGCTTTTACCTTATGTTCCCGCCCTTTCTGAAATATGACATCTTCTGCTGGCAGTGATTTTTTCACTGCGTCCCTAACAGTGGAGAAAAATGACGTTCCCGCACAGTTTACGCGGATCGGCTCACTGTCAGATGATTGTTTCAGAAAAGCTGCTGTCTGAGCAAGAGAGGTTTTACCAACTCCGCGATCACCATAGATAAAGATATGTTTTCCTGGGGAATTAAATGAGCGATCAATTTGCGTTAGAACTTTAGTCCGGCCTTTCAAATGCTGAGGACTTGAAATCGCACGTGCTGGTGTCAAATTTTCTTTCAGAACTAATTTGAATGCATCAAGATCAAAATCTTTTATGGTCACCGGCAAAGACTCCTACCCGTTTCAGGAGCGAGTGCAATTCACAGAATAGTCGTGGCACTAAGCATCACAGCTCACGTTTATAGCGTTTGTGATGCTCAAACTCAATCTTATTGAAAGCTGTTTCGCCTAACCCCCTCGGCGCCGGGCTGCACGCCACTGCCGCCGCCTGCGACGCGCCACCATCGCCGTGCCGCCACCGCCCTGCGCGACACGCTACGCCCGCCCCGCCTTTCCCGCCATCTCGACCGCCTCGAAGCTCGCCCACGCCGGCGTCGACAAGGCCGCCCCAACCTGCCCGGACGTCGCAACCCCCTCCGGCCCGCCCCCGCAGCCCCCCTCCGACGAACCCGTCACCCCCGCAGGTTCCGCACCGCCGTCTCGCGCAGCACGAGCTGCTTCACCGTCCCGCCCCGCCACGCGTTCGCCGCCGGATCGACCGCCGGCACCGCGATGTCCCCCCGCGCGCCCCGGCGCTCCGCCACCGACACCCCGAACCGCGCGTCGCGCCCCGCGACCTTGCCCGCATCGACCTGCCCGTCCCTGGTGAACCCCATCATCAACTGCGGAATGCCCATCGGGAACGCCGGGTCGCGGTCGATCTGCCAGGTGTGCCAGGTCTTGCCGTACGTCGAGACCAGGTCCGCCATGAACGCGTGTTCCGCCACCTCCGGCACCCCCGGCGCGATCAGCTCGCCCGACGCCACCTCGTAGTCATGGCTGTGCCACAGCGACTTCTCCTCCGCCGGCAGGGTCGCGAACAGCCGCGCGCTGACGATGTACTCGATGCCGATCAGCTTCGCGTCCGACCGGTTCGAGTCGTAGATCACGCACTGGTGGAAATCCTCGCTCAGGTGCGTGCAATAGTGGTTCGCCTCCACCTGCCGCCCCATGTCGTCGGCATAGAAGTGGAACCCGTTGAGGTACTCGCTCATCGCGTCGAGCGGCCGCTTGACCTGCACCGCGTCCGCCGCCGTGTCGAGCACGTGGCTCCTCGTCGAGAGCGGAGCGCCCGGCACCGCCACTTCGGGCCTCTCCGCCGCCGCCGCCCGCCCGAACAGGGCCGCCACCGGCGCCGCCACCGCGCTGGCGACCAGCGACCGCCCCAGGCAGCGGCGGCACGTCATGGTGTGAAGCAGCCCCATCGTCATCCCCCGATCCGTCCGCACCCGCCGCGCAGTCCCCGGCAACGTAGCAGAGCCGCGCCCGCCTGAACCGCTCCCGGCCTCGCCCGGCCTTCAACTCTCGCCCAGCCTTCAACTCTTGCCCGACCGCCAACCCCGACGAGCCTACTCCCTTGGCACCGGGCTGCACGCCACCGCCGCCGCCCGCGCCAGCACCACCATTCGCCGCGCCGCCACCGCGCCCCCCGCCATCTCCCCGGCGAGATGCGTCAGCAGCGGCGTCGACAGCACCGCGTGCGCCGCCGTGTTCACCGCCACCTCGACCACCGCCGTCGCCGTCGCCGCCAGCGCCGTGCGCCGCAGCAGCCCCAGCGTCCCCACCACCCCCGGCCGCAGCCCGTACACCGCCGCCACCTGCCGGATCAGACGCAACCCCCGCCAGCTCACCAGCAGCACCACCAGCGCCGGCGCCGGCGTCGCCGCCATCCCCGCCACCACCTGCAGCGCCGCCCTGCGCCCCAGCGCGTCCGCCTGCGCCCGCAGGCTCGCCTCCGGCCCTGCCCGCAACAGGGCAAGAATCGCGTCCGGATCGTTCGTCCCGCGCAGCGCCGGCACCAGCGCCTCGCCCTCCGCCAGCCCCCCCGCCCACTCCAGCGCCGCCCGTGCCCGCCGCACTGCATCTCCCCCCGCGAGGTCGCGCCGCAGCCGGTCTACCGCGCGCAGCGCCAGCAGCCCCGCCACTTCCCGCGCCACCCCCGCCAGCAGCAGCCCGAATCCCACCGCCGCCACTCCCAGCGTCACCCACCCCAGTACTTCGCTGCGCGCGAACTCGTCCGCCACGAAGTTGCCCGCCCACAGCCCGGAGAACCCCAGCGCCAGCACCGAGAACCCCGACAGCGCCAGCGCCGGCATTTCCCACCGCGCCGCGCGCACCAACGGCACCGCCAACTCCGGCGCTTCCAGCCGCCCCGACCGTTCGGCCTCGACCTCGATCCGTGGCGCCGGGCGTACCACCACGACCTCCGCCGGCAGCGCAGCCACCGCCTCGGCCAATCGAGCCGACGCCGCCCGCAGCGTCTCTGGCGATGGCGCAAGCACGGGGTCCGGCTCCTCCGTCTCGATGCGCGGCGCCGGCCGCCTCATGCGCTGCGGCCAGAAAAGGCCAGGGCTCTGCCCTGGACCCGCCAGGGGCGAGCCGCCCCTGGACCGGCATCTTTTGGGCTTTTCTTATGTGTGCGGGTCTGGGGGCGCCTGCCCCCAGCGGGTCCAGGGCAGAGCCCTGGCCTTGCTTCCCTTCCCAGCCGCGTCACAGCAGATCCCCCAGCAGGAACGCCACCAGCCCGTCCAGCCCCACCGCCGGCACGCCTGCGCGCCCCTGCCCAGGCAGCCGCATCGGCTCGAACTGCGGCAGCGCCAGGAACGGGTGCGCCCAGAACTCCGCGTCCGGCGCCCGGTCCGGCACCTCGCCCGGATACGAGCGCGTCACCCGCTCGTCCCCCAGCCTGCGCCCGCGCACCGCAGACACAGGATGGCCTTCCAGCGTCCACACGAAATCCTGCGTGCACCGCACCGACGCGATCGCGAAGCCCGCCGTCGCCATCCCCGGCCCGCTCACGCCCGGGCCTATCGCAATTGAGCGCACCAGGGCCGCCAGGTTTCCCCGCTGCCGGTCCGCGACATGGTCCGCCTTGGTCGCCGCATACGCCACCCGCCGGATCACCCTGGGCGGCAGCCGCAGCGTCGCGAGCGACCCCAGCGCCTCCAGCCACGACCCCCGCCAGCGCAGCGCCCCGGCCGCCGCCGCCAGCGCCGCCTCCGCGTCCGCGAACGCTGCCGCGCCCGCGTGCAGCGCGCTCAGCAGGTCGGCGAGCACCACCACCCGATCCAGCGACCCAAACAGCGGCGAGACCAGGTCCTCGCGCACGGCGGCCTTGTACGCCTCGAACCGCTGCGCCATCAGCCCCGCCAGCCCGCCCTCGCCGACAAGCGGGAAGAACGCCCCCCACACCGGCTCCGGCCCTGGCGCCGGCATCAGGAACCGCCCCGGCTGCAGGAACGACAACCCCAGCTCGTCGCGCAGCCGCTCCAGTGTTCCCCGGTACAGCCGCTGCCCCGATCCCGCCAGTGCGTCGCTCGCCGCCACCCCCGCCGGCAGCGCCCGCACGAACGCCAGGAACTCCCCCGCCACGCCCGCGACCTCGGGCGCTTCTAGCCGCCGCAGCACCGCCCCCGACCACGCCGGAAAATCCTGCGCCAGCAGCGGCAGGTCGAGCAGCCACTCCCCAGGGTAGTCCAGCAGCTCCAGCCGCAGCCGCCGCGCCGGCAGCACCGAGTCCGCGAAACCCCGCCCCGCCACTTCCAGGTCGAGCGCCAGCAGCGACACCGCCCCTGTCCGCTCCGGCCAGCGCGGCGGGTCGCCCGCCAGCGCCGCCAGGTGCGCGCCCT
>CAXSES010000250.1:0-4919 GCA_964236225.1 uncultured Acetobacteraceae bacterium | reverse complement strand
TTCCAAAGGCGAGCCTTTGGCGGAGTTTGAGGCAGAGCCTCAACCTTGCTTGCTTAAGGTTCACTTCAGAGAGCCGTCGGCATGAGTCAAGCGCAGCATTCGACATGCGACAGCCGTGCAGAGGCGGCTTCATCGGGCAATGGTTAGGCTTCCAGCCGAGGCGAGAGCCGGCTTGAACGGAAACTCTCTCAGGAGATACCATCCGCTCATGCACGTCATCCCGGACCAGATCCGCGCCGCCCGCGCCTTGCTGCGCCTTGAGCAGGTCGAGCTTGCCCGACGTGCCCACGTGTCCGTCGCCACCGTCCGCCGCCTCGAGGCGGATGGTGGTTCCTGCGTGCTCAGCGGCACGCTCGACAGCGTGCGTCAGGTGCTGGAACAGGCCGGGGCGGAGTTCATCCCGGGCGGCGTGCGTCGGCGACCTGCCGCGCAGCCCGACGCGTCCGCGATGTTCGAGGAGCTTCGCGCCATCAGCCTGCGCAGCGCCGAACGCCTGGGGAGCCGCGGGCTGCTCGCGGACGCCGACCTCTACGACGAGGACGGCCTGCCGGCGTGATCGCGGTCGACAGTTCGGCGCTCATCGCCATTCTCAGGCGCGAGCCGGAGGCGGATCGCTTCCTGCAGGTCATCGCCGCGGCGGATGGCCGCCTGCTCTCCTCGGTCAGCCTGCTTGAGGCCAGCATGGTGCTGGCCGGACGCAGCGGCGACGCAACCTCATGGGCGGAGCTTGATGCGCTGATCGCGCGGGCAGGGATGCAGATTGTTGCGCAGGATGCGATGCTGGCGGAGGTGGCAAGAGAGGCTTTCCTGCGCTACGGCAAGGGGCGCCACCCTGCCGGGCTCAACCTTGGCGACTGCGCTTCCTACGCCTTGGCAAAGGCGCGCGACCTGCCGCTGCTGTTCAAGGGTGAGGACTTCCCGCGAACCGGCATCGCCGCAGCCGTCTGACACCGACGGGCGAATGCGATGACCGGTTCAGCGAGCAAGGCCAGGGCTCTGCCCTGGACCCGCCAGGGCGAGCCGCCCTGGACCGGCTTCCCTTGAGTTGCGCCGGGTCCAGGGGCGGCTCGCCCCCACCTTGAAGCAGGGGCGGGTCTGGGCGGAGCCCAGCGTTGCTTTGTCTGCCCGCTTCAGCCCGGCTCGACCTGGCGCCGCATTGCGGTGATCAGGGCGTCGAGGTCGTTGTTGTTGCGGCTGAGGAAGCTGGCGTAGTCGCTGCGCTGGGTCAGGCGCAGGCTGGTGCCCTCCGCGACCACGTCGACGATGCGGGACTGGCCCCCGTCCTGGCCGACCACCCACTGCACGGACACGTCGCCCGCGCTGGGGCGATGGATGGTCGTGCCGACATAGGCGTCGCCGCCGCGGTCCTGCGTGCTGGTCATGGTGTAGCTGACGCCGCGGTACTCGCCGAGATGGCCGACGATGTTGTTGAGCAGCACGCCGTGGAACAGGTCGAGGTACTGCTTCTGCTGCGCAGGCGTCGCGGTGCGCCAGAAGCGGCCCAGGCAGAACTGGGCGATCAGGTTGACGTCCACGCCGCGCTCGATCACCGGGGCAAGCCTGTGCTGCTTGTCGGCGGCGCTGCCCGGGCTGTTGACGATGCCGATCAGCGTGTCGCCGAAGCCGCGCACGAAGGCGTTGGCGGCGCCGTCGTCGGCGCGGGCCTGCGGCATGGCGAGGCAGGCGAGGGCGGCGGCAGAGAGCATCAGGAGCGAACGTCGACTCAGCATGGGGGACCTCCTCAACTGGCGCGCCGGAAGCGGCCGACCGGCTCCTCCGTCGTGCCCACGATAGCACCAGAAATCGGTTGCGGCGCCAGAGGCTTGTCCGGCGACGCCCTAGCGCGGCGCCGCGTCCCAGTTCGGCGGGGTGATGCGGTTGTCGTCGCGCACCCCCTCGATCTGCGAGGCGCGCTGCTGGCGGGACAGGCTGCGGATGGTGGCGTAGGGATCGAGCGCGGTCTTCTTGACCGCGTTCAGGTCGTCAATTAGGCGCGAGCGGGCGTCGACGACGCCGACCACGTAGCGTCCCCAGTTCAGGGTCAGCAGGCCGTAGCCGCGCGGGACGTAGAAGAACGGGTCGAACGCGGAGTCCACGCCGTAGCCGGTGGCGTCGCGCACGTTGGACGGGCCGAGCAGGGGCAGGAACAGGTAGGGGCCCGAAGGCAGGCCCCACAGCGCCAGGGTCTCGCCGAAATCGGCGTCATGGGAGGCGTAGCCCCACCCGGAGGCCACGTCGAAGATGCCGAGCACGCCGATGCTGGAGTTGATCAGGAAGCGCATGAAGGTGTCGCCGGCGCGGCGCGGCTTGGTCTGGATCACGTCGTTCGCGAACACGACCGGGCTGCTGAGATTGGCGATCACGTTGTGGATGCCGCCGCGGACCGGCCGTGGCAGCACGTAGACGTAGGCCTGCGCCACCGGCTTCAGCGCGTAGGTGTCGAGCGTGTCGCTGACGCGGTACGAGAACCGGTTGGCGGGCTCGTAGGGGTCGTTGTTCTGCCTGAACTCGGCGACGGCGTCGGGATCGCTCGCCTGGGGCCTGGTGGCGCAGGCGGCGAGGGACGCGAGGCCGGCGGCGAGCAGCAATCTGGAAAGCAGGGCGGCGCGCATGTGTCCCTCGGATCAGCCTGGCTCGCCGGCCAGACCCGCGGAACAGGCTGGTCGTCAGCCAGGCACGCAGGCGTCCCGTGTCTAGCATGAACGCTCCGGCACGCAACGTCGGGTGCCGCGGCATGGTGGCGGGAACGAGGTGTTCCGGTGGCGGTTCGCCCGCACCTGTGTCATTATTGACGCGCGACATCGACGCGCGGCCCGCGAAAGTGCCGGACGCCCCCGTCGGCGCGGGATGCAGGCCCGGGGAACGGGCTCCGAGGAGAAGGTGGAGAGCATGAACGAGATGTCGCGGGCGGCCGGACACGCCGAGGCGCTGCCGACGCTGGAGCGCTGGCTCACCGGGCCGCGCGTGCAGGGGCTGCCGGCGCCGATCACCGGGCATGCGGCGCCCAAGCTCAGCTTCGAGTTCTTCCCGCCGCGCACCGACGCCCTGGAGACGCAGCTCTGGGCGTGCGTTCGCAGGCTGGAGCCGCTGGCGCCGGACTTCGTCTCCGTGACCTACGGCGCGGGCGGGTCGACGCAGGCGCGCACCCACTCCACCGTGACGCGCCTGGTGCGCGAGACCACCCTCACGCCGGCGGCCCACCTGACCTGCGTGGGCGCCACGCGCGACGAGGTCGACGCCGTGGCGCGCGACTACTGGGAGAACGGGGTGCGCCACATCGTGGCGCTGCGCGGCGACGCGCCGCACGGCGAGGCGCGCTACCAGCCGCATCCGCAGGGCTACGCCTACGCCTCCGACCTGGTGGCGGGGCTGCGCAGGATCGCGCCGTTCGAGATCTCCGTGGCGGCGTATCCGGAGACGCATCCTGGGGCGGCCAACCCGCAGGCGGACCTCGACAACCTCAAGCGCAAGCTCGACGCTGGGGCCACGCGGGCGATCACCCAGGTGTTCTTCGACACCGACACCTACCTGCGGTTCCTGGACCGGGCGCTGGCGGCGGGGATCACGGCGCCTCTGGTGCCGGGGATCATGCCGGTGTCGAACTACGAGAAGGCGGCGCGGTTCTGCGCGTCGTGCAGCGCTGCGGTGCCGGAGTGGCTCGGGCCGATGTTCGCCGGCACCGAGGACGACATGGAGACGCGGCGCATGATGGGCGCGGTGATCGCGGCCGAGCAGGTCAGGCTGCTGCAGGCCAACGGGGTGGACGAGTTCCACTTCTACACGCTGAACCGGCCGGACCTGACCTACGCGATCGCGCGCATCCTGGGCGTGAAGCCGAGGGCCATGCAGACGGTCTGAGGGAGGGGCCGGGGAAGCAGGCAAGGGTTGAGGCTCCGCCTCAAACTCCGCCAGGGGGAGCCCCCCTGGACCGGCTTCTCTTGAGTTGCGCCGGGTCCAGGGGCGAGGCTGGCCAAAGGTTCCGACGGCCCTCTTGGGTCGTTGGAAGGGCAGGCGGAGGGAGAGCCCAGCCTTGCTTTCGGCTCGCTACGTCGTCCTGCGCGGCGAGACGCGGCGCGTCCTGTCCGGCGAGACGTAACAGGGGGTCGCGGGGGCCGGTGTCCCGCGCGGCGGGACGGGGTGGGGCGCCGGCTTGCTTTCCGGCGGGCGCGGGGCAATGACCTCGGGATGTCCGATTACCTGGCTCGACTGAACCCGGAGCAGCGGCGCGCGGTGGAGACCGTGGACGGGCCGCTGCTGGTGCTGGCGGGGGCCGGGACCGGCAAGACACGGGTGCTGACCACGCGCTTCGCCCACATCCTGCTGACCGGGCGGGCGCACCCGGGGCAGGTGCTCGCGGTCACGTTCACCAACAAGGCGGCGCGAGAGATGCGCGAGCGAGTGGGCGCGCTGCTCGGGCATCCGGCGGAGGGGATGTGGCTGGGGACGTTCCACGCGCTGTGCGCGCGGATGCTGCGCAGGCACGCGGACCTGGTGGGGCTGACGTCCGGGTTCACGATCCTCGATTCGGACGACCAGCTCCGGCTGCTCAAGCAGGTCATGGAGGCGCACCACGTCGACGCCAAGCGCTGGGCGCCGCCGGGGCTGATGGGGGTCATCCAGCGCTGGAAGGACCGGGGGCTGACGCCGGCGCGGGTGGGCGCGGCGGAGGACAGCGACTTCGCGGGGGGGCGGGCGCTGGAGTTGTACGCGGCGTACCAGGCGCGGCTCGCCGAGCTGAACACCGCGGATTTCGGGGATTTGCTGCTGCACATGACGGAGATACTGCGCACGCGCGAGGACGTGCTGGCGCAGTATCACAGGATGTTTCGCTACATCCTGGTGGACGAATACCAGGATACGAACGTCGTGCAGTATCTTTGGCTGCGACTTCTGGCGCGGTCGCACGGCAATATTTGCTG
>CAXSES010000249.1:3666-4928 GCA_964236225.1 uncultured Acetobacteraceae bacterium | reverse complement strand
CGGCCGGCGCGTCGAGGGTGGCGGCCCCGCTCACCGCGCGGCCCTGAAGGCGGCGGGGACGGGCAGCTCGCGGCGCGCGCCGCGCATCTTGAGGACGAACTGCGCGGCGTTGACCAGGTAGGAGGCGTAGGCGGCGAGCGCCAGGAGCAGCAGCGAGCCGGGGCTGAGCGCGTGGGTCAGCAGGGCGACGAGGTAGGCGGTGTGCAGCGCCAGCACGAGGAAGCTGACCAGGTCCTCCCAGAGAAAGGCGGGGGCGAACAGGTAGCGGCCGAACACCTCCTTCTCCCAGACGGAGCCGGTGACCATGATCGTGTAGAGCATCGCGGTCTTGACCAGGATCGAGATCGTCGCGGCCTCGTAGCCGGCGCCGGTGGACAGGGTGCGCAGCACGAGGGCGAGGCTGACCAGGAACACCAGGAACTGCAGCGGCGCCAGCAGGCCCTGCACCATCGTCCAGGGCGTGGCGTCGCGGCGGCGCCGCTGCTCGGGGGTGTAGAGCGGGCGCGGCGCCGCGGGCGCGCGCTGCGGGGTGCGGTGGCCGGTGGTCGGCGTCCACTGGAAGCTGACGTAGCCGTTGAGGAAGTTGCTGACGCTGTCGATCATGGCCGTCCCTGCCGCCCCCGAATGTTGCCCAGCGAAACCGAGGTGTCCCGCCCGGCGCGCCGGGCTGTCCGGCGTGGCGGGCCGCCTTGTCCGTGCCGCCTTGTCCGTGCCGCCCTGGCCATGCCGCCTGTTCGTGTCGCCCTGGCCGTCCGTGCCGCCCCGCGTGGCGCCGCATGGCTCCGGCGGGGTCAGGCTGGCAGGGACGAACGCCAGGGCTGAACGAACGCTAGGGCTGGGCCGCGCGGACTGTCAAGCGAGATTGACGTAAATCGGAATTGACACTGCTCGTCCGCATCGTCTCAGATGCGTCCGGGATCGTTCCGGAGGCTCCCGGGACGAGGCGTGGGACATCGGCATGACGCAGCAGGACTGCTCCTCCGCGGGCTTGGCGATGGCGTGCCAGGGCGGCGCGCTGCACGGCTCCGGCGCGACGGCCGCGGCCCGCACCGGGGAGCGGGACATGGAAGGGGCGCCCCAGGCGATGTCGGAGCGGCTTGCGGAGTCGATCGGGCGCTCGGCCGGGCGCCCGGCGGGCGCGGACGAGGCGGCGATCCGGCGTCGCCGCGTCGCCGCGATCCTGCGCGCGGTGGAGGGCCAGGTGGTGCCCCGCCTGCTCCTGGCGCACGCGCGGCGCCCCGGCCTGCTGACGACGGGCCTGC
>CAXSES010000249.1:1851-3566 GCA_964236225.1 uncultured Acetobacteraceae bacterium | reverse complement strand
GGCGACGGGTCCGCTGGCGGCCGACGGGGCGGGGTCGCTGCAGGCCGACTCGCTGGCGTCGGGAGGCGGCGCGCCTCTGCCGCCTGGCGCGGGCGGCGCGGCCGGGAGCGGCGCGGGCGGCGCGGGGGGCGGGGCGGATGGCGCGGCTGCGCCGGCGCGCGTCACCCGGGAGGCGGTGCTGGCGCTGGCGGCGGCGCTGCTCGGGCCGGACCCGGCGGCGGCGGCGGCGGCGTGCGTCGCCGGGTGCCGGGCGCAGGGCGTCGCCGTCGAGGCGATCTGCCTCGACCTGCTGTCCGCGACCGCGCGCCACCTGGGCGATCTGTGGGTGGAGGACCGCTGCTCGTTCACCGAGGTGACGCTGGCGGCGGTGCACCTGCACCGGCTGCTGCACGCGATGGCGTCGGGCGCGGACGCCGTCGGGCGCGACGCGGGCGCGGAGGGCGGCGGGGCGGCGACGGGGCTGGCGCTGCTGGTCGCGGCCCCGGGGGAGCAGCACTCGCTCGGGCTGTCGATGCTGAGCGACTTCTTCCGCGGCGCGGGCTGGCAGGTGCAGAACCCCGCCGTGACCGGCCCGGCCGACGCCGCCCGCGTGGTCGCCGCCCGGCCGGTGGACCTGATCGGCTTCTCGCTGGGCGCGGAGGTGCACCTGCCGCGCCTGGCGCCCTGCGTGGCGGCGGTGCGCCGCGCCTCGCGCAACCGCGACATCATCGTCATGGTCGGCGGCCCTGCGTTCCTGGACCGCCCCGAGCTGGCGATCCGGCTCGGCGCGGACGACACCGCGCGCGACGCGGCGGAGGCGCTGACCCGCGCCGCCGCCCTGCTCGCCGCCCGGCGCAGGCCTGCCGCCGGCCGCCGCGCCTCGACCGCGCGCGCCCGATGAGCCATCTCGTGAGCCTTCGTGACCAAGGCGCGTGCAGCATCATGAAGTCCAAGCCCTCCGTTTCCGAGGAACAGCCGCCTCTCTCCGAGGAACGGCCGCCCTCCTCCAAGGAGCAGCCGCCCCGCTCCAAGGAACGGCCGCTCGGGCCGCTCGACAGCGACGCGGGGTCGCGTCTGCTGGCGGCGGCGGCGGACATGGCGCTGGTGATCGACCGCGACGGGGTGGTGCGCGACGCCCGCTTCCGCAGCGCCTCGCTGGAGGCCGATCTCGGCGGCGCGGGATCGCTGAGGGGGCAGCCCTGGGTGGAGACGGTGACGCTGGAGAGCCGGCCCAAGGCGCGCGCCCTGATGGAGGCGGCGCTGGCCGACGACGCGCCGCGCCTGCGCCACCTCAACCATCTCGGCGCGGGCGCCACCAACAGCGGCGCGGACGTGGCGGTGGAGTACACCGCGGCGCGGGCCGGCGACGAGGGCTGCGTGGTGGCGTTCGGCCGCGACCTGCGCCCGCTCACCGAGCTGCAGCAGCGGCTGATCGACGCGCAGCAGGCGATGGAGCGCGACTACTCCGCGCTGCGCCAGGCGCAGACCCGCTACCGCATCCTGTTCGAGACCTCGCCGGAGCCGCTGATGGTGCTCGACGCGCACAGCCTCAAGGTCGCGGAGAGCAACCCCGCCGGCCGCCGCCTGGGCGGGGCGCGGCGCCCGCAGGGCTGGCCGTTCCCGGAGCTGTTCGAGCCGCGCGACCGCGGCGCGGTGCTGCGCTTCCTGGCTGCGGTCAAGACGGGCGGGCGCGCCGAGCCGGTGCGGGTCAGGCTCGCGGACGCCAGGGTTGGGGA
>CAXSES010000249.1:0-1751 GCA_964236225.1 uncultured Acetobacteraceae bacterium | reverse complement strand
CGACGTGTCGCTCTCGGCCTCGCTGCTGATCGAGGGCGACAGCTCCGTGCTGCTGGTGCGGGTGATGCCGGGCGCGGTGGCCAGCGGCACCACCCTGGTCTCCGAGGTGAGCGACCGTCTGCTCTCTGCGCTGGAGCAGGCGCCCGATGCCTTCGTCGCCACCGACGGCGAGGGCACAATCCTGGCCGCCAACGCCGCCTTCCTGTCGATGACGCAGCTCCCCCACGCGGAGCAGGCGCAGGGCCGCGCGCTCGGCACCTGGCTGGGCCGCGCGGGGGTGGACGTGGACGTGCTGCTGGCCAACCTGCGGCAGCGCGGCGCGGTGCGGCTGTTCTGCACCACCCTGCGCGGCGAGCACGGCATGATGACGGAGGTGGAGATCTCCGCCGTCGCCGTGCTCGGGGGCGTGGCGCCCTCGTTCGGCTTCGCGATCCGCGACGTGGCGCGACGCCTCACCGCGGCCGCGGCGCCGGAGGTCAAGGCGGTGGTGCCGCGCTCCGTCGAGCAGCTCACCGAGCTGATCGGCCGCGTCTCGCTCAAGGAGCTGGTGCGCGACGCCACCGACGTGATCGAGCGGCTGTGCATCGAGGCCGCGCTGGAGCTGGCCGAGAACAACCGGGCGTCGGCCGCGGAGATGCTGGGCGTGAGCCGGCAGAGCCTGTACGCCAAGCTGCACCGCTACGGCCTCGGCGACCTGCCCGAGCCTGGCAGCAACTGGGAGGGTTCGTGAGCCCCGCCGTCGCGTCGCGCCTCTCGCCCGCGGGCCTCCCCGTGTCGGGCGCGGGCGCTCCCTCGCCGGGCGCGGGCATCCCCGCGCCGGGCGCGTGGCCGTCGCCGGGCGCGATGCTGGAGCTGCTCAAGCCTCTGACCTGGTTCGCGCCGGTCTGGGCGTTCGGCTGCGGCGTGGTCTCGTCCGGCGCGGGACTTGGGGGGCGCTGGGGCCTGGTCGCGGCGGGGGCGGGCCTCGCCGGGCCGCTGGCCTGCGGCACCAGCCAGGCGGTCAACGACTGGTTCGACCGCCACGTCGACGCGATCAACGAGCCGGGGCGGCCGATCCCGTCCGGGCGCGTGCCTGGGCGCTGGGGCCTGGGCATCGCGGTGGCGTGGAGCGCGCTCTCCGTCGCGGTGGCCTTCGCGCTCGGGCTCTACGTGTGGGTCGCGGCGCTCGTCGGCCTGGCGCTGGCCTGGGCGTACAGCGCGCCGCCGGTGCGGCTCAAGCGCAACGGCTGGTGGAGCAACCTCGCGGTCGGGGTGTCCTACGAGGGGCTGCCCTGGTTCGCGGGCGCGGCGGTCACGCTGCAGGCCTGGCCGGGCGGGCGGATCGTGGCGCTCGCCGCGCTTTACAGCCTCGGCGCGCACGGCATCATGACGCTCAACGACTTCAAGTCGATCGAGGGCGACCGGCAGATGGGGCTGGGCTCCCTGCCCGCCCGCCTCGGGCCGGACCGCGCCTGCCGGCTGGCCTGCGTGGTGATGGCGGTGCCGCAGGTCGCGGTCGTGGCGCTGCTCGCCGCCTGGGGGTTCGCCGGGCACGCGGCCGTGGTGGCGGTGCTGCTGGGCGCGCAGCTCGGGCTGATGCGCAGGCTGCTGGCCGATCCAAGGGGGCGGGCGCCCTGGTACAACGCGACTGGGACCAGCCTCTACGTGCTGGGGATGCTGGCGGCGGCGCTGGCGCTGCACGCGGCATGAGCGAAGCGAGCAAGGCCAGGGCTCTGCCCTGGACCCGCCAGGGGCAGCGCCCCTGGACCGGC
>CAXSES010000248.1:0-4943 GCA_964236225.1 uncultured Acetobacteraceae bacterium | reverse complement strand
GCGCTGATGTCCGGCTGGACCGGGGTGGACCTGTCCGCCTACGCGCTCGACGAGCAGATCCGGCACGTGGAGAACGATTCCGGACGCAGCGCGATGGAAAACATCACCCGGGCCGATCCTGGGCGGAGCTGGAGCGTGCGCGACGTGGCCGCGCACGTCGCCATCGGCGGCATCGGCCCTGTGCTGACCGGCGCCCCCGCGGCCGTGGCGGACGGGATGGAGGCATGGATCGCCGCCACCGGCGTGGACGGGTTCAACCTGACCTCCGTCGTCGCCCACGAGACCTTCGCCGACATCTCGCGCCTGCTGGTGCCCGAGCTGCAGCGGCGCGGGCGCTACAAGCGGCGCTACGCCCCCGGGACGCTGCGGGACAAGCTGTTCGGCGCCGGGCCGCGCCTGGCCCCGCCGCACCCGGCGGCAGCCCATCGTTTCTGCGCTGCGGCGATGCCGGTCGCGCATGGGCCCGCCTGACGGGGACCGGACCTGCCCGTGGACGCAGCCCTGCTCCAGCCGGCCACGCTGCCTACGGTTCCGGTCCTGATCCCGGAGCGGGACGCGAAGGCGATCACCGCCGCGCGCCGCCCGGCCGCCTACCCGCCCGGTGCTGCGGCACGGGACCGCGATCCGAGGTTTTCCGGGCCGGGTGCCTGCCTGCCTGGCTGTGCCGCCGTGCGGTCGGCAGCCGTGGCCAGGGGCGGGTGCGCCGTCCGGGCTCCCAGCACCGCCCTGGCGATCTCCCCTGCCACGGCCCGGGCCTGCACCCTGATGTCGGGCACGGCGGTGCACTCCCAGAACACGCCGCGAACGACGGGGCCAAGCGCCCAGAGTCCGGGTGCCGCGCTGCCGTCCCGCCGCGTCACCTGCAGAGAGGGCGTCACCTCCACTCCCATCCCGTGCGGGTCGGTCCGCGCCAGGCCGGTGGCGACCAGGTGCGCCACCAGGCCGTCGGTGGCGACACCGGCGCCGATGCCTGTCGCATGGATCACCCTCTGCGCCAGGACCTCCTCGGTACAGGACTTGCCGCGGTCCTGGATCACGACCTGCGCCGCGCCGCCGGACTCGCGCTGATGGGGGGCGACGGCCAGCACGCGCCCACGCTTCAGGCGCAGCACGCCGCGGGCCATCAGGCCGTCGAACGCATCCGCGACCACCGGCGCCATGCGATGCCGGTGGGCGTCCCAGTATGGCCGGAGATGGCGCAGGAAGCGGCTGCGTTCGGCGCGCGGCAGTCCCTGCCACAGCCCGGTCGTCACCGGCCGCATCCCGTCCACCACCGCCCGCCAGTCCACACCCTGCGCCGCTGCGTCGCGCGCCCTGCGTCGCAGGGCCTGCAGGAGGGCGGACAGCGACCCACGCTCTCGGGCATCGAACGGCGGACATGGCCAGGCCGGACCGGGCGGCGCATGGCGTCGCGGCACCAGCCCACGCCGGGACAGCGCGACGATCGGCCCGTCGAAGCCGCGCGCGTGCATCGCCAGCGCCAGGTCAACCATCGTCAGGCCCGTGCCCACGATCAGCACGGGTTCGCCGGGCCGCAGGCCGGCCACAGCGGCGGCGTCCCAGGGATCATGGAACACGACGCCGTCGCAAGGCCGGCTCGACGGCAGCGTGCCGATGGCGATGACGGCCGCGGCCGCCGTCACGCTCCGCCCGCTGGCGCAGGCGATGCGCCAGCCTGCCTCCGCAGGGGAAAGGCCGAGCACGTCGTCCGAGCACAGGCGCACGCGCCCGCCTGACAGGGTCATCTCGTCGTGCAGCAGGGCGCGCAGGTAGCGGCCGTACAGGCGCCGGCTGGCGAAGGTGCCGGCGCCCGTCGCCTGGATCTCGGCGGGCCAGCGCCCGGCCTGTCGGGCCAGCCATCGCTCGAAGTGGCCGGGGTCGTCCGGCAGGGCGCTCATGTTGGCCGAGCGCACGTTCAGCAGATGCGGGGCCTCGGTCTCGGCATAGGCCGGGCCGCGGGCGAACCGGCCGGTGCGGTCGAACAGGACGATGACCCAGTCGGACGGCAGCGCGTTGCGCAGGTGGATTGCGGCCATCGTGCCCGAGAATCCGCCGCCGACGATGGCCACCACCTTGCCGGCGCTCCCGTCCTTGCCGGCGTCTCCATCCTTGCCGGCGCCTGGATCACGCCGCCCCATGCGCCGCTGCATCGAAGGCGCGGCAGGCTCCGGGATCGACGTCTCGCCTGCGCGCATCATGTCGAGCCTCCAGGAAGGTCAGCCATCCGCCTCGGCCGGCCGGCGGTCGCGGAACGCGCTCGCAGGGAGCGGATAGGCGGTGGTGCCCTTGAGTCGCTCCATCGCGAAGCGGGACGTGACGTTCTTGAGCGGCACGGTCGCGATCAATCGCTTGTAGAAGCCGTCGAAGGCAGCCATGTCAGCTACCGCGATCCGCAGCATGTAGTCCACCTCGCCCGCCATGCGGTAGGCGTCCATCACCTCCGGCATGGACGCCACGGCGGACGCGAAATCGGCCAGCCAGTCCGGCGTGTGCTCGTGCGCCTCGATGGCCACGAACACGATCAGGCCGACGCCGACCTGGCCCGGGTCCACCAGGGCCACCCTGCGCAGGACGACCCCGGCCTGCTCCATCTTCTGGATTCGCTTCCACACGGGCGTCGGGGACAGGCCGACCTGCCTGGCCAGCTCGGACATCGCGACGGTCGAGTCCTGTTGCAGCAGGGCCAGCAGCTTGCGGTCGACCTCGTCCATCCTCGATCTCCCTGGCGTCGCCGATGGCCGGCGCGCCGGCAGCAAGCCTTCGCGGCGCCAGGGCTGCAACTCCCGCACGCGGCCGAATGCGGGTCGGCCCGTCCCGGCTGGCGGCCGGAACCGGGCCGGCAGGGCCTGGACGTTCGTGCCGGCCAGCTTCGGCACCGTCCCACGGCCCCGCAAGGGTGGCCGGCCAGCATGGAAATGGCACGACCGCCCGTTCGTGCGGAGCGGGCTTCCGGCACACGGCCCGCGCGGCTGCGACAGGCCGGGCCGGGGAGCAGAACAGGATGCTGCGGCGGACCGCGCCGGCGGATGCGCATGCCCGGACGGGCCGGAAGTTTGCAAGATGCTGCTGTTGAACACTGCGATGCACCACGGCCATGCTTGAGTCCATCCCTGCGGACATTCCCTCTGGTTGCTCCTTCTGGACATTGCGGACCCATGCCCCTCACGACCATCGCACGATCCTTGTCCGCCGCGCCGGCTGCGCCAGGTCCGCGCCGGCAGGGGGGGGCGGGAGGCCGCCTATGGGAACGGGTCCGCCGGTTCGTGTCCCCGCTCGCCCTCGTGCTGCTGTGGCAGGCGGCATCCATGATCGGGTTGCTGTCACCGCGCACGCTTGCCGCGCCTGGCGCGATCCTGCTGACCGCGTGGGACCTGCTGGCATCCGGCCATCTGGCCTGGCACATCCTGGTGTCGCTGGCCCGCGTCCTGGCCGGGCTTGGCATCGGCCTGGTGGCCGGCACCCTGCTCGCGCTGGCCTCCGGCCTGTCCCGCCTGGGCGAGGACGTGGTGGACGCGCCGGTGCAGATGCTGCGGACCCTGCCCTTCCTGGCGCTGGTGCCGTTGTTCATCCTGTGGTTCGGCATCGGCGAGGCGCCGAAGATCGCGCTCGTGGCGCTCGGCACCACCTTTCCCCTCTATCTCAACCTGTTCGCCGGCATACGCGGGGCGGAGCCGCGCCTGGTCGAGATGGGCCGGGTATTCGGCCTGGATCGACGCGGCCTGGTCCGGCACGTGATCCTGCCCGGCGCACTGCCCTCCGCCCTCGTCGGCCTTCGCTACAGCCTGGGCGTGGCCTGGCTGTCCCTGGTGGTGGCCGAGCAGGTGAACGCGACGGCCGGCATCGGCTTCCTCATAAACGACGCCCGCGAGTTCCTGCGCACTGATGTGATCCTGGTGGGGCTCGTCGTGTATGCGCTGCTGGGCCTGGGCGCGGACAGCCTGGTGCGCCTGCTGGAGCGCCGGCTGCTCGCCTGGCGCCCGCGGCTGGTGAGGGGCTGACGGCGGTGGATGCGTCGTACGCCGCCCGACCCTCGGAGGGCGCCCGGGTTCGCAACCTGACCCGGCGCTTCGACGGTCCGCCTGTCCTGGACCGGCTGGACCTGGACATCGCGCCGGGCGGGTTCGTGGCGCTGCTGGGCGCCAGCGGGTCGGGCAAGACGACCCTGCTGCGCACGCTCGCCGGGCTGGACCCGGCGCCGCGCGACGCCGTCGTGGACCTGCCGCAGCCGGTTGCGGTCGCATTCCAGCAGCCCTTGCTGCTGCCTTGGAAGTCAGTGTGGCGCAACGTGGCGCTGGGCCTGCCCGGGCCGGACGCGCGGGCGCGGGCCGAGGCGGCGCTGGCCGAGGTCGGCCTGCGGCACCGTCTGGACGCCTGGCCCGCCACGCTGTCCGGGGGCGAGGCGCAGCGCGCAGCGCTGGCCCGCGCCCTGGTACGCGCGCCAGGCCTGCTGCTGCTGGACGAGCCGTTCGCGGCGCTGGACGCCCTGACCCGGCTGAGGATGCACGCGCTGGTGCTGGACCTGTGGGCGCAGCACCGCCCTGCGACCCTGCTGGTCACGCATGACGTCGACGAGGCCGTGGCGCTGGCGGACCGCGTGCTGGTGCTGGACCGCGGGCGGATCGCGCTGGACCTGCCCAACGACGCCCCTCGTCCCCGCGGGCGCGCCACACCAGCCTTCGCCGGCCTGCGCGCGCGCCTGCTGGACCAGTTGGGAGTGAATTCGGAAGCCGCGCCTGTGCCGAAACACTTGCAGCCAGGCTGCGCGAGCGCCCCGGCGCCGAGGTAATCTCCCGCGCCCGCGCCGGCGCCTGTGCTCCGGGAGGCCGCATCGGGGCACATCCGCATCCTGGCCAGCGTCAGGCTGATACCAACGGCCGAATGCGACGGGCGTTCAGGCAGGCAAGGCTGGGCTCTGCCCAGACCCGCCAGGGGCGAGCCGCCCC
>CAXSES010000247.1:0-4955 GCA_964236225.1 uncultured Acetobacteraceae bacterium | reverse complement strand
GGCCAGGCGCTCGAACGCCTGGCCGACCTCGTCGCCCCGGACCGCGACGCCAAGGTCCCGGACCGCGACGCCAAGGTCCCGGACCACGACGCCAAGGTCCCGGACCACGACGCCAAGGCCCCGGACCGCGACGCCAAGGTCCCGGACCGCGAGACCCTGCGCCAGGCCTTCGACAAGGCGATCGCGGGCTCCCAGGCCAGTCTCGCCGACGATCCCTACGAGCCGGGCTGGACGCGGCCGGACCGCTCGGCCCCGGACAGGGAGCGCCGCCTGATCGACACCGCCTCCGTCGCCCGCGTCCAGGCGCTGGTGCTGCCCGTGTCGATGCTCGCGGCGTTGCCGGAGGACGCGCGGGACGCGACAGGCGCCTACCAGACGGCCATGGCCGCCTGGTTCCGCGGCTGCGCGCGCTGGATGCGGGACGGGACCGGGGGCGCCACCCTGCTGGCCACCTTGCCGCAGCCGCCCGACCTCGCCGGCACGGGCGCGGACGGAAAGGCCGCAGCCGCCCCATTCGCCCGGGCCGCCTCGTCCGCCCTGGCCGCCCGGGCCGCGTGGTGCGGCCTCCTGCACGACGACGCCGTCGCCATGATCAGGGATGTCGGCGCGAGCCCGGTCCCGGCCGGGCATCCTGCGATGGAGCCGGTCCTTGCAGGCGCCTAGGCCTGCGGGCTGGATGCTCCCCGCGCTGCTGGCGGGTGCGCTGTGCGCCTGCAACGACACGCGCGACCTGGCCCCCGCCTCGCCGGACACGCCCTGGCAGACCACGATCTCCGGGCCCGACGGGCAGCCCGGCACCGCGCCGCCCGGCACCGCGCCCTCCGCCCTCGCCTCCGGCGCCAGGCAGGGCCGCTTCGACCTGCCCCGCGACCCGGCGCTGCCCTATCCCGACGACCACCCGGCGATCGACGCCGCGCACGAGTACAGCCTGGTCGAGCTGATCGACATCGCCCAGCGCGGCAACAAGCAGACCCGGATCGCCTGGGAGCAGGCGCGCCAGGCCGCCATCGGCGTGGGCATCAGCAGGGCCGCCTACCTGCCGCAGCTCACCCTGGACGTGCTCGGGGGATACCAGCGATCCGTCACGCCCTTCCCGACCAACATCGGCCTGCTCGGCAACGGCGCCGGCGGCACCCTCTACGACAAGGGCTACATCACCTCGCAGGCCAAGGGTGCCTTCCCGTCGGTGACGATCAGCTACCTGCTGCTCGACTTCGGGGGGCGGACAGCCAACGTGCGGGCGGCCCGGCAGTCCTCGTTCGCGGCCAACGTCGCCTTCACCGCGGCGCACCAGCAGCTCATCCTCGAGGTGTCGCGGTCCTACTTCCAGCTCGGGGCCGCGGACGCGCAGGTGGAGAGCGCGGCGCAGTCGCTGAGGAACGCCGGGCTCCTGCTCGACGCGGCAGAGGCGAAGCTCCGCCATGGCGAGGGCACTGTGACGGAAATCGACCAGGCCAGGCGCTCCGTGGCGCAGTCCCGCTACGCGGTGGCCCAGGCCGCCACCACCCGGAACGCGTCCGTGTACAGCCTGCTCTCGGTCATGGGGGCGCCGCCGGACCTGCGGTTGCGCGTGGCCTTCCCGTCCGGCCGAATGCTGCCCCGCCAGGTCGGCGCGACCGTCCAGGAGCTGATGCGTACGGCGCTGGAACGCAGGCCGGACCTGCTGGCCGACCTCGCCAGGCTTCGCGCCAGCCAGGCCGAGGTCGCGGCCGCGCGGTCGAACCTGTTCCCCAAGCTGCTGCTGAGCGCCAAGGGAAGCGGGAAGTACGGCCAGATAGCGACGGAGAACCTGCCCTCCAACTCCATCCGCGGCACGGAGGCCGGGGCCTACCTCGATTTCACCTGGTCCATCTTCCAGGGCGGCACGCAGCAGAACCAGATCCGGCTCGCACAGTCCGCAGCGGCCGAGGCGGTCGCCACGCTGCAGCAGGCCCAGGACCAGGCGATGCAGCAGGTGGCGCTCAACTACGACGAGCTGGCGACCGGCCTCACGCAGTACGACGCCGCGCTCGCCCTGCAGACCGCGTCGCAGACCGCGTTCGACTCCGCCACGGACGCGTACCGCCACGGCGTGGGCACGCTGACCGAGGCGAGCAACGAGCAGACCACCCTGGCCGCGGCCAGGAGCACGGTCGCGGCGGTCCACGCCCAGGTCCTCGCCACGGCCGCGGCGCTCGCCTTCGCGACCGGGCAGCTGACGTCGAACCAGGACGCCGACGGCCTGGCATCGCGGGCGAGCTACTTCGAAGCCGGGCCCCGGCCGCCATGACGGCGGATCGCCGTCCCAACCGAAAGGAAAACGGAATGAACCTCATCCTGCTGATCCTCGCCGGCGCACTCGGGTGCAACGGCATCCCGCACACCGTCGCCGCGCTGCAAGGGAGGCCGTTCCCCACCCCCTTCGCCAAGCCTCCCGGCATCGGCAACTCGCCCCCGCTCGTCAACTTCGCCTGGGGCTCGGCGAACCTGCTCCTGGGCCTGGCCATCGGCGCCCGCCGCATGCCGCGCGCCGCCCCTGTCCCGGGCATCCTCGCCGGCGTCGCCGGATTCGTTGCGGCAGGCGCCTACCTGTCGCACCATTTCGGCAACGTCCAGGGAACTGCGATGGAAGGCCGCCCGGCAGCGGGGCACCAGCGCCTGTCAGGGCCTGCCTGACCACGCGGCGATATCCGGTGTCGACCTGTCAGGAAGCAAGGCTGGGCTCTGCCCAGACCCGCCCCTGCTTCAAGGCGGGGGGCGAGCCGCCCCTGGACCCGGCGCAACTTAGAGCATGATTGTTTCAGGTTGGATCAGCGGCGGACCAGCCTCGGCAACGCATAGCAAGCCTGGCGCCAAAACCTGCAGTCAACCTTAGGCAATCTTGCTCTAAGTATTGGTTTCCAAAGGCGAGCCTTTGGCGGGGTCCCCGCTTCCAGGCATGGGGGCAGAGCCCCTGGCCTTCCTTGCCTGGCAGGTCATCGCCAAGAGCCACTGGACATCAGACTCGCATCGCGTCGGGCGATCGGTCGTCAAGGCCCGGCACAACCCTCGACTCTCGCAACGATGTCGGTCTCGGCCATGGGCCGCCATTCTCTGGAATGTGACTTACTGAACAACCGCATCAAGATCTCGATATTATTCTGCACTTACGCAAGACAATGAAACACGGCTGTGTAATCCTGAATGCCGCAGATGGAGCCTCCGGATGAGTGATGTTCAGACTGCGGATGACACTGCAACGGCAGGGCGGCCGTCGCGAGGCCAGCGGCGGCGCGTCGAGGAGCTGATCGACTCCCCCCCCGGTCGCCTCGTCGCCGTCGCTCGCGGATCTCGCGGCGGAGGCGGAGCTGAGCGTGCACCATCTCGCCCGCGGGTTCCGTCGATCGATCGGAACCACGCCGTACGCCTCCATGCTCCGCGGCCGGCTGGAGCGGGCGCGGCGGCCGGTGATCCGATCGAGGCTCCCGATCTCCAGCATCGGCCTGCTGTCGGGCCTTCCATCCGCAGCGCACCTCGGCGGTCGTTTTCAAGACGCAATGGGCGCGCCGCCAGGCGCGTTGCGGCCGGCGGCGCACGCCCAGGCCGGTCACGACCCCGCACCCGGAAACTGAGGACGCCACAGCCATGACATCCGCCACCCCGATCGTCGCGCCGCCCTACCACGTGCAGACCACAGCGAAGGACCGCCGGTCCGGCTTCCCCTACTTCGCGTATCATGACAGCGTCTCCGCGCTGTGGGACGGGAAGTGGCGGATGCCCTGCCAGCATGGCATCTATCCGTTCACCGACGCCAAGGTCGAGGACTTCGACCCCGTGTTCGCCTCGCTGATCGACATTTCGGGCGATGATGTCGCGATCCTGTCCCGGCCGGACGACTACGCGAAGCCGTTCCTGCCCATGGCGGAGAGCCTCGTGGCCGCGGCGGGGGAGGCGGAGGAGCGGGGCGACACGTCCAACGCCCTGGACCTCTACCTGCGCGCCGCCGCCGTGTACCGCATCGCGCGTTTCCCGATCAACCGTTCCGCCGTCAGCCAGGAGGCCTGGGAGAAGGGCAAGGACGCCTACGTCAAGGCCGGCCGCTACCTCAGCCCGCCAAGCGCCACGGTCGACATACCGTTCAGGCACGCGAACGTGGCCGCCGGGGACGCCGACCGGCCGATCCAGGCCTACCTGCGGCTGCCCGTCGGGCAGAGGCCCGAGGGCGGATGGCCAGTGATGCTGTTCATCTGCGGCCTCGACGCCTACAGGACCGACCACACGCCCCGCACCCAGATGCATGTCGATCGCGGCTTCGCGACGCTCAGTTTCGAGATTCCCGGGACCGGCGACTGCCCGGCGGCTCCCGGCGACCCGGGCTCTCCGGACCGGCTCATGAGCAGCGTGCTCGACTGGGTGGCGGACAACAGCGCCGACTACGCGCTCGACACGACCAGGACCCTGGCGCGTGGCATCAGCACGGGCGGCTACTACGCGATCCGAGTCGCGCACACCCACGCCGACCGCCTTTTCGCCGTCGTGGCCCAGGGCGGCGGCTGCCACCACATGTTCGACGCCGATTGGATACGGGCCCAGAACCAGATGGAGTACCCGTTCGCCCTCGCCGACGCCCTGGCCTACAAGTTCGGCTACCGCGGGCCCGACGCCGTCGCCGCCTACTCGGCCGAGGCACACAGGTTCAGCCTGCTCGGCTCGGGCGTGCTCGACGGGCCAAGCTGCAAGCTCCTGCTCATCAACGGCATGGAGGACTCCATCTTCCCGATCGAGGACAACCTCATCGTGGGCGTCAGGGGCGACAGGAAGGACCTGTTCGTCAGAGGCAACCGGGGCCACATGGGAAATCCCGGCGCGGAGGACATCCTCTACGACTGGATCGACAATGCCGTCGCGGGCAAGCCCTAGTCACGACGATGACCGGTCCAGCAAGCAAGGCCAGGGGCTCTGCCCCCAATGCCTGGAAGCGGGGACCCCGCCAAAGG
>CAXSES010000246.1:0-4975 GCA_964236225.1 uncultured Acetobacteraceae bacterium | reverse complement strand
CATGACCGACACCCCGCTCTCCCTGATCCGCAACTTCTCGATCATCGCCCACATCGACCACGGCAAGTCGACGCTGGCCGACCGGCTGATCCAGGCCTGCGGCGGGCTGACCGAGCGCGAGATGACCAACCAGGTCCTCGACAACATGGACATCGAGCGCGAGCGCGGCATCACCATCAAGGCGCAGACCGTGCGCCTCGCCTACACCGCGCATGACGGGCAGACCTACCAGCTCAACCTGATGGACACGCCCGGGCACGTCGACTTCGCCTACGAGGTCAGCCGGTCGCTGGCGGCGTGCGAGGGGTCGCTGCTGGTGGTGGACGCCTCGCAGGGCGTGGAGGCGCAGACTCTGGCGAACGTGTACCAGGCGCTCGACGCGCACCACGAGATCGTGCCGGTGCTGAACAAGGTCGACCTGCCCGCCGCGGAGCCGGAGAAGGTACGACAGGAGATCGAGGACGTGGTCGGCATCCCGGCCGACGAGGCGGTGCTGATCTCGGCCAAGACCGGGCTGAACATCGAAGGCGTGCTGGAGGCGCTCGTGACGAGGTTGCCGCCGCCGACCGGGGACGCGGACGCGCCGCTCAAGGCGCTGCTGGTCGATAGCTGGTACGACGCCTACCTGGGCGTGGTGATCCTGGTGCGGATCAAGGACGGGCGGCTGAAGCGCGGCATGAAGATACGCATGATGGCGCGCGGCTCCACGCACCTGGTCGAGCAGGTCGGCGTGTTCAGCCCGAAGATGATCGCCACCGGCGACCTCGGACCGGGCGAGATGGGCTACATCACGGCGGCGATCAAGACGGTGGCGGACTGCAACGTCGGCGACACGCTGACCGAGGACCGCCGCCCGGCCGCCGCCGCGCTGCCCGGGTTCAAGCCGTCGATCCCGGTGGTGTGGTGCGGGCTGTTCCCCGTGGACGCCGACGACTTCGAGAAGCTGCGCGACAGCCTGAGCAAGCTGCGGCTCAACGACGCCAGCTTCCACTACGAGGCGGAGACCTCGGCCGCCCTGGGCTTCGGCTTCCGCTGCGGCTTCCTGGGCCTGCTGCACCTGGAGATCATCCAGGAGCGGCTGAGCCGCGAGTTCGACCTCGACCTGATCGCGACCGCGCCGTCGGTGGTCTACCGCATCCATCGCACCGACAACACGGTCGAGGAGATGCACAACCCCGCCGACATGCCGGACGTGATGAAGATCAGGCACATCGAGGAGCCGTGGATCAAGGCGACGATCATGGTGCCGGACGAGTATCTCGGCTCGATCCTGACGCTGTGCTCCGAGCGGCGGGGGCAGCAGGTCGACCTCACCTACGTGGGCAACCGGGCGATGGCGGTCTACCGGCTGCCGCTGAACGAGGTGGTGTTCGACTTCTACGACCGGCTGAAGTCGGTGAGCCGGGGGTACGCCAGCTTCGACTATGCGGTGGACAGCTACGAGGAGGGCGACCTGGTGCGCATCTCCATCCTGGTCAACCTCGATCCCGTGGACGCGCTGAGCTTCATCGCGCACCGCGCGGTGGCCGAGGCGCGGGGCCGCTCGATCTGCGCCAAGCTGAAGGAGCTGATCCCGCGCCAGCTCTTCAAGATCGCGATCCAGGCGGCGATCGGCGGGCGGATCATCGCGCGAGAGACGCTCGGCGCGCTGTCCAAGGACGTCACCGCGAAGTGCTACGGCGGCGACATCAGCAGGAAGCGCAAGCTGCTCGACAAGCAGAAGGAGGGCAAGAAGCGCATGCGCCAGTTCGGCAAGGTCGAGATCCCGCAGAGCGCGTTCCTCGCCGCGCTGAAGATGGACGCCTGAGCCGCGGGCATCGGGCCTGCGGCGTGCGCGCTGCCAGGCCGCGCGAACGGGGTTTTCACGGCGCGGCGTCGCTGGTATCCACGGCGTCGCGGGCCTGCGGCGCGCGCCGGAGAGATGGCCGAGTGGTTTAAGGCGCACGCTTGGAAAGCGTGTGTGCGTTAACGCGTACCGTGGGTTCGAATCCCACTCTCTCCGCCAGTGCTCTAATATCAACGGCCGAATGCGATGGGCGTTCAGGCAAGCAAGGCTGAGCTCTTCCTCCGCCTGCCCTTCCAACGGCCCACGCGGGTCGTCGGAACCTTTGGCAGACTACGCCCAGACCCGCCGGAAGCGAGCCGCTCCTGGACCGGCCCACCTCAAGTATCGGTTTCCAAAGGCGAGCCTTTGGGGGAGTTTGAGGCGGAGCCTCAACCTTGCTTGCCTGAACGGCCACTCAAGGGCCATCGGCACAAATCCCGCCAAGCGCCATCCTTGCAAGACACCAGGGAAAACGGGTCACCAGGGGCTTCACGCCTGAGAAACGGCTCTTCGACAGGTCCAGGCAGAGCCCGGCCTCGTTAGCGACCCTGTCGCCGGCCCCTGCGTGCCCCTCGCCATGGCCAAGACTGGCCATCCGCGTCGTTCTCCGTCAGCCTTCGCGAGGTCCATTCCGGGAGACTCGCCCATGACAGACCCGTTCGCGCGCCGAACCCTGCTGGTCGCGCCGTTGCTTGCCGCGGCCACGCTGCGCGCCGCGCCGGCTGCAGCGGCGGGCGCCGACCCTGCCATGACGCAGGTGGTCCAGTCCGGCGAGATCCCGTGGAAGCAGCTCTACAACTTTCCCGAGGGCACCGCCGAGCAGGCCACGATGCACGGCGCACTCGGCGAACCCGGGCAGTATTTCGTGCTGATCCGTTGGCACCCCGGCTACATGAGCGCGCCGCATTCCTACGAGACCGACCGGCTCTGCGTGGTGCTGTCCGGCACCTGGTGGGTCGCCAGCGGCGAGGATTTCGCCCCTGAAAGCGCCGTGCCCGTCGCCGCCGGCGGCTTCGTCCGCCGCGTGGCGCGCACGCCGCACTACGACGGGGTGCAGCGCGGCGCGAAGGAGCCGGCGATCCTGGCGATTTCCGGCATCGGCCCGATCCACTTCACCCCGACGGACCCTGGCAGGCCCGGCTGGCGCCAGGTCTGACACCAACGGCCTTAAGTTTTGGCCTGTCAGGTGAAAAAGGCCAGGGGCGCTGCCCCCATGCCTTGAAGCGGGGACCCCGCCAAAGGCTCGCCTCTGGAGTCCCTTTCTCAAGTTGCGCCGGGTCCAGGGGCGGCTCGCCCCTGGCGGGTCTGGGCAGCGCCCAGCCTTGCTTCGCCTACAGGTCAAATCAGGGCCGTTGGTACGACAAGCCCCTCCGCGCCCGACCTGGGAATGGAATGCATGGCCAGGCAACCCGCCGGCCGTCACGCTCTGCCATCGGGCGGACCGGTCGCGGGCAGCACGACGCCGGTCGCCCACGCATCGATCTCCCGAAAGAAACGTTTCATCAAGGTTTCTCCAAATCGTGCTCGCGCCGGAGGTTCGCCTGCACCATGGTGCTTTCATGCTGGGCGCCGCGGCTTCGGAACGTTCCAGGCCTTGGGTCGGCTCTCCCGAAAATCGGTCAGGAACACGCGATGACGACGAAGACATGGAACGGCAGCTCCGACCCGCTCTCGACCGCAGCCGACTGGAGCCCGGCGGGTGCGCCGGCCGAAGGCGACGTTGCCATTGTCGGCGCGGGCACCCCGTCCGCAACCGGCACGCTGAACGGCTACGAGATCGACCTGGCCGGCCCGAGCGTCGCAGGGCAGCCGCAGCTCACCATCACCGACACCACGTTCGGCCCCAACGAGGTGCTGAGCCTGGGCGAGGCGACGGGTGCCACGGCCTATGGCACCGTGTATGCGCCCGGGTCGAACACGAACCAGGGCTTCATCGCCGCGCCTGCCAGCGGCGGCACGCTGACCATCAAGGAGGACAACCTCTACAACATCGAAGGCCGCGTCGAGCAGTATGCGGACTTCATGAACACAGGCGAGATCTCGGCCACCGGCGGCACGGTCCGCATCAACGGCGTGACGAGTGCCGTCGCGAACTTCTACAACGACGGCACCATCGGCGTGGCGGGGGGCGGCGAGGTCGATCTCAACGCGTGGGTGGGCGGAACCGGACGGATCGTGCTGCAGGGCACCGCCACGGTGGACACAGGCAGGGTCGATGCCGGACAGACGGTGGAGTTCAATGGCGACGCCGCCGATCCGGAGAGACTGGTGATCGGGGGCCCTGACGTCTTTTACGCGACGCTGAGCGGCCTTGGGACCGGCGACACCATCGACGTGCCCGGCACAGTGACCGGCACCGTCAACGGCAGCAGCCTGACCCTGCAATCCGGCGGCGCCTCCGTGGCCTCGCTCAACATCGGCGCCGGCTACACGAGCGCGGACTTCACCTTCTCGGGCGACGGCGCCGGCGGCACCCTGATCGGCGTGGTGTGCTACGCACGCGGCACCCGCCTGCTCACCGCGCACGGCGAGCGCCCCGTCGAGCAGCTCCTGCCCGGCGACACCGTGACCACCCTGTCCGGCGCCGAGGCCGCGATCCGCTGGGTCGGCCACCGCCGCGTCGACATCGCCCGCCACCCGCGCCCGGACTCCGTGCGCCCAGTGCGCATCGCCGCCCACGCCTTTGCCGACGGCCTGCCGCGCCGCGACCTGCTGGTCTCGCCCGAGCACGCGCTGTTCGTCGACGGCGTGCTGATCCCGGCTCACCGCCTGCTCAACGGCAGCACCGTCACCCAGGACGCGCCCGCCCGCGTCGAGTACTTCCACGTCGAGCTGGACCGCCACGAGGTCCTGCTGGCCGAGGGCCTGCCCGCAGAGAGCTACCTCGACACCGGCAACCGCACGATGTTCGCCAACGCCCCGCTGGTGGCGCTCCACCCCGGCCCTGCCGCCTCGGCCGGGCCGGGCGCCCTCGCGCCGCTGGTGCTCGAAGGCGCGGTCCTCGACGCCGTGCGCGCCCGGCTCGCGGCGCGCGCGCCGGCGCTGGCGGAAGGCCGGGCGGCTTAGCAGGCAAGGTTGAGGCTCCGCCTCAAACTCCGCCAGGGGCGCTGCCCCTGGACCCCGCCAGGGGGAGGCCCCCTGGACCGCCTT
>CAXSES010000245.1:1746-4995 GCA_964236225.1 uncultured Acetobacteraceae bacterium | reverse complement strand
CCCTGCTTCCCCAAGAACGCGTCCCCCGTGCGCAGCCCCAGCGCCATGATCGTCAGCGCCGGGTTGGCGCACAGCGCGCTCGGGAACACCGAGTTGTCGCACACCCACAGGTTCGCCACGTCGTGGCTGCGCCCCACCCCGTCCACCACCGCGGCGCCCGGATCGTCGCCCATCCGGCACGTCCCGATGATGTGCGCCGAGCGCGTCAGCGTCCACAGGTCGCTCGCCCCCGCCGCCTCCCAGACCTTGCGCATGAACGCTTCCGCATGGGCGTGGACGGCGCGCTCGTTCGCGCCGTAGCTGAACCGCACCCGCACCTTGGGCACGCCGATCTCGTCCGCCTCGTCGGCCAGCTCCAGGAAATTGCCCTCCTGCGGCAGGCACTCGCCGTTGATGCCGATGCCCGCGACGTGGTTGTACTGCGCGAGGTAGTCCACCAGCGCCTGCCCCCACAGCCCGCGCCCGCGCGCCACCTGGTCCGCCCACGTGACCGGCACGATCCCCAGGCTCTGCACCAGGTAGCCGCCCGCGAACCCCGCCCCGGGCGCCCTCACCATGTCCTCGGTGATCAGCGAGGACGGGTATCCCTTGTTCGGCCGCATCTCCGCCTCGAACGTCCCCCACACCTGGGTCGCGACGTGCGCCATGTAGTTGCGCCCGACCTGCCCGCTGGAGTTCGCCAGCCCCGCGTGCAGCAGCAGCCGCGGCGTCTCCACCGCGCCCGCGCACAGGAACAGCGCCGCGCAGCGCTGCCGATGGTCCACGCCGTCCCTGCGGTACACCACCGCCACGACCCGGCCCGCTGCGTCGCGCTCGATGCCGTGCACGAAGCACCCCGGCCGGATCTCCGCCCCCGCCGCCACCGCGAGCGGCAGGTAGGTCACGTCCATGCTGGTCTTGGCGCCGTTGCGGCACCCCTGGTGGCAGTGGCCGCAGTTCACGCAGGCCTGCCGCGCCGGGCTCCCTGGCTGCGCCCCAGGCGGCGAGTAGTCACGCGACAGCACCGCCGCCGGCGCCGCGCAGGTCCGCACGCCGAGCGCCGCGCACCCCGCTTCCATCGCCTCCGCCGGCGCGTTCAGCGGCACCGGCGGCAGCGGGTAGCGACGCGACCGCTCCCACGGATAGGAGGACGGCCCCGAGGCGCCGATGAATCGCTCGACCTCCTCGTAGTAAGGCACCAGCGCCGCGTACGACATCGGCCAGTCCTCGCTGACGCCCAGCTCGCTGCGCAGCCGCAGGTCGCGCGGATCGGGCCTGGGAATGAACGCCCCCCAGTGCAGCGTCGAGCCGCCGACGCCGATGCCGCTGTTGTTCGCCCCGAACGCCTCGGGCGGATCGCCCGACACCAGCCGCTCGCCCAGCCAGTACAGCCCCGACGCCGACAGCTCGTCGGCGGCGAAATCCTCGCGCGGCGTCCAGTTCCGCCCGGCCTCCAGCGCCACCACCCGCAGCCCCGCCTGCGCCAGCCGCGCCAGCAGCGGCGCGCCTCCCGCCCCGGTGCCCACCACCACGGCGTCGACCACCTCCGCCTCGGCGTGGCGCCGCATCCCGTCGAGCCTCACGACCCCGCCCCCGGCGTCGCCGCCCGCCCGCCCCCAGGCCGCCCACGCCCAGTCTGCCCACACCCAGTCTGGCCACGTCCGGGCTGCCCGCGTCCGGGCTGCCCGCCTTTGGTCTCTCCCGCCCACCCTTCGGCCACCGGCTCCCAGTCCTCGCGCGCGCCGATGCCGAGCCGCACGAACCCTTCGAGCCGCTCCCCGTCGCCGCCATAGCCGATGCCGCCGTATCCCATGCGCGCCAGCGTCGCCGGATGCGCCACGTAGGCGCGCACCGCCATCGAGCGCACCTCGTCGAACCACAGCCGCATCTGCGCCGCGTCGAGCCGGCCCGGCCCCGCCTCGCCCACGTCCGGCGTCCCGGCCGCCACCCGACCCAGCAGCGCGTCCTGCGCCGCGTCGGCGAGCCCCGCGAACCCCGCGCCGCCCGCCCGCCGCGCCGCCGCCTCCAGCGTGTCGAGCCCAGCCGCGCACAGCTCCGCGTCCGGCGGCATCCCCGCCAGCCGCCAGCCATCCCCGCCGCCCGCCGCCAGCGCGGCATCGACGCGCGCCGCCAGGTCGATCCGCGCCCCGCCCGGCTGCGGCACCACCCGCGCCACCACCAGGCGCAGCGTCGCGAGCTGCGCCGCCGACATCGCCCTCGCCCCCGGGTCGTCGCGCCGCGTCCGCGCCAGCAGCGCCGCCCGCGTCCGCGCGCTCACCCGGTCCGAGCCGAGCAGCGCCCGCCACGCCGCGCCCACCGCCACGCCGTCCCCCCTCCCGTCTCGCGCAACCCCGTCTTGTGCAGCCCCGTCTTGTGCAGCCCCGCTTCCTGCCGCGGCGACACCTGACGTTCCCTGCGCCACCCGCCCGTCCCGCTCCCGCAGCCCATCCAGGAACCCGGCGATCAGCGCCGCCACCTCGGCCGGCCGCTCGATCGGCAGCAGGTGCCCGGTGCGCGCCAGCGTCGCCAGCCGCGCGCGCGCGAACGCCGGCGCCACCAGCACGCGCTGCGCGTCCTCGCCCAGCGCCGCGTCCTCCGCCCCCGCCACCACCAGCGCCGGCGTCCGCAGCACCCCCACCCGCGCCGCCCAGTCCTCTCGCGAGCCCGCCTCCAGCCACGCCCGCCACGCCGCCGGCTCCGCCCGCGCGACGTCCTCCATTGTGCGCGCCTGCGCCTCCGCCGAGAGCGCGGCCGCCACGTTCCGCGCCACGTAGCCTGCCGCCTCCGCGCGGCTGCGCTCCGCGTCGCCGCGGAACCAGCCCAGCATCTCCTCGCGCTGCCGGGCGTGCATCGGCTCCGGCCCGGCCGGCGAGGCCGCCAGCAGCACCACCGCCGCCAGCCCCTCCAGCCCCGCCCCGCCGTCCTCCGCGCGGCGCGCCAGCACCGCCGCCACCTTGCCGCCCATGCTGTGCCCCACCAGCACCCAGCGCCGCGGCGCTTCCCGACGCACCGCCTCCGCGACGTGCTCCGCCATCTCCGCCACCTTGCGTGCGCCCATCGCCGCCGCCTCGCCGAACCCTGGCAGATCGACGGCCACGCAGCGCCGTGGCGCCAGCCGGTCCGCCACGCCCCCCCACTGCCGCGCGCTGCCCCCCAGGAAATGCAGCAGGAACAGGGTCTCGCCGGAGGCGGGCGGCACGGTCTGGGACATCGTCCGCAGGTGGGGCGACGCCCAGGGATGCCTAGAGTCCGCGCCGCAGGCAGCAAGCA
>CAXSES010000245.1:0-1646 GCA_964236225.1 uncultured Acetobacteraceae bacterium | reverse complement strand
CCGCCCTCAGAACGCGACGCCGACGCGCAGCCCGAACACCGCCTCGTTGCCGACCCGCCGCCCTCGCGCCAGAGGGTTCGCGACGCCGCCGCCCGGCGCGTACACGTACTGGGCGTCCGGCTGCAGCAGCAGCCACGGCGCCGCCTGGTACTGGTAGGTCAGCTCCAGGAAGCTCTCGCTCGACCGCACCGGCGTCGCCCCGTTCAGCCGGGCGTCATCCGCGTCGAAGCCGCTGGCGCCCGCGCCGACCCTGGCCAGCCCGTAGCCCAGCCCCAGCGTGTCGTTGTCGCGCCCAGGCAGCGGCGCCTTGAGCGTGACGCCGGCGCTGAGGCTGAAATTCGCCACGTTGCGATCGCCCGGCGCGCCCATCACGCGCGCGAACACCCCCACCGAGCGCGCGCTGTTCGCCGCCGGCCGCCACACCATCTGGTCGAGCACGCCGTACACGCTCCAGTTGCCGCGGTGCTCCCTCGCCACGCCGCCCAGCGCCCGGTCGGCCAGCGGCAGACCGGCGGCGTCGAACCGCTGGTCGGGAAACGATCCGGTATCGTACCAGAATCCGAGCTTGTAGGTCCCGGGCAGCCCCCGCGTCGAGGCCGCCCCGGGCGTCGCGCCCGCAGCGGGGCCCGCGCCGCCGGCCACGGGCTGGCCGAGCGCGTACTGCGCCTCGCCGATCACCAGCGCCCCGGTGGAGGTGCTGAACGCTGTGCCGGACTGCCCCGCCCCGCTCACCTGGGAGTCGTCGTAAAACGGGCGGCCGACCGGGTTGTCGTCGAACACCCCGCCCAGCACCGTGACGCCGCGCGCCGGCGCGAGCCGCACCCGCGCGCCCAGCGAGGCCAGCGGATAGGCCGGCCCGCCGGCGTACTGGTCCGCCGACGGCACCGGCGGCCAGCCCATCGCCGCGTTGACGAACAGCCCGGAGTACTGGCTGACGATGAACTCCTGGTCCAGGCTCTGCTGCCCCAGCTTGACGTCGACGCCGCGCCCCAGGCCCTGCTGGTACCAGATCTCCCACAGCCGGGTGGCGCGCTGCGCCTCGACGCCGCTCACCGGCTGCAGCACCGCCAGGCTGTTGACGCTGTAGTTGCGGCCGTGGATCTGCAGCGCGCTGACATTGAACACCCCGCCCGCGAGGCCGAACGCCGCCGCGGCGTCCACCCCAAGGCCCAGCGTCGTCAGCCCGTTGTACGACGCCCCCCTGCGCAGGCCGCCCGTGGCGTTGCCGAACACCTCGTCGGTCTCCTGCAGCCCCAGAGAGACCCCGATGCGCCCGAGCGCCGTCCGCACCCCGTACAGGTCGCCCAGCAGGTTGGGGCGCGACGCGGCGAACAGCCCGCGGACGAACCCCGGCTCGCCCGGCGAGGGCCCGGCGCCCGGCGGGATGGCGCTGTCGCCCGGACCGGGGGTCGGGCTCTGCTGGCCCGACGGCGCGGGGTCCGGCACCTGCGCGCCCGCGGCGGGCTGGGCGCGCGCGACGCCGGCCGGCAGGGCCAGCACAAGCCACGACACGCACAGCGCGCCGCCGGAAAGGACAGGTCTGGGCAACGCGGCGCTCCGGCGCGAGGGAACCTGGCATCGGCCCGCCCCTTGTTGCGAATGGTTCTCACTATCAACAACTGGCCCGCACCGTCAAGCCGAGGCCC
>CAXSES010000244.1:0-5039 GCA_964236225.1 uncultured Acetobacteraceae bacterium | reverse complement strand
CTCCCCCTGGCGGGTCCCCGCTTCCAGGACGTGGGGCAGAGCCCTGGCCTTGCCTTCCGCCGCCTAGCTGCGCCGGCGCCGCGTCTGCGACGGCCGGGACGTGCCGAGCGACGTCGCGACCCCCGCGCACACGAGGCCCAGCGCCGCGATCGGCAGCCAGGCCGGCCGGACGATCAGCGGCGTCACCGCCCGCCACAGCCCGGCGCCGCACAGCGCCTCCAGCCGCGGCACCAGCGCGGCGTCGACGCCGTGCAGCGCCTCGCCGAGCGTCATGTCCTGCGGCCCCAGCAGAGCGAGCGCGAACGCGCCGACCAGCAGGATCGCCGAGATCAAACTGAACGCTCGAAGCGCAATCACATGAAGTACTTCCGGGTGGTGGTGTCGGGATACAGGGAGGCCACGAACTCCGCGTAGCCGTTGTAGATCTGCGTGGGCACGCGCGCGTCGCTGCCGATCAGCCGCTCGCTCGCCTGGCTCCAGCGCGGGTGCGCCACGGCGGGGTTCACGTTGGCCCAGAAGCCGTACTCGTCCGGGTTGATCGCCTCCCAGAACGTGTGCGGCTCGGCGTCGGTGAAGCTCACGGCCACGATCGACTTGGCCGACTTGAACCCGTACTTCCACGGCAGCGCGAGCCGGAACGGCCCGCCATCCTGCGGCGGCAGCGGCTTGCCGTACATCCCGGTCACCAGGAACGCCAGCGGGTTGGCGGCCTCCGCCATCGTGACCCCCTCGGTGTAAGGCCAGGGATAGAAGCCCTGACGCAGCCCCGGCATCACCTTGGGCAGCTCCGCCGTGGTGAAGGTCACGAACTTCGCCGACGCCAGCGGCTTCGCGAGCCTGACCAGCTCCGAGAGCTGGAACCCGGTCCACGGCACGGTCATCGCCCAGGCCTCGACGCAGCGGTGGCGATAGACGCGCTGCTCCAGCGGCATCCTGCGCAGCAGGTCGTCCAGCCCGAGCGTCATCGGCGACTCGACCAGGCCGTCGATCCTGACCGCCCACGGCGCGAGGGGCAGCTTCTGCGCCGCCTTCGAGATCGCCTTGTCCTCGCCGAACTCGTAGAAGTTGTTGTAGGTCGTCGCGGCGTCCTCGGGCGTCAGCGCGCGGCCCGCGACGTAGGCGGCGTTGACCGCAGGGTCCTGGGCCACCGCGGCCGCGTCTGCCGCGCGCGCCCGGCCCGCCAGCCCGAGCGCCGCCGCCCCGGCCAGCGCGCCGCCCAGCGCCGCGCGCCGGCCGATCGCGGCGCCTTCCGGCGTCGCGGCGCTCTCCGGCAGCTCCCAGCCGCGTGAAACCCTGATCAGCATCGGCCCAAACCCCTGTCCGCGCCACCATGGCCCATAAGGCGGGGCGCTGTCACCGTCCTGCACGCTCGCCCGCCGGCATCGCGCCGGCGCCGCACGCGGTCGCGTCCGGACGCCCGTGGAAGTTGATCCCGCCCCCGGCCTCTGCAAGGCTCGCCCTCCGATCCGTCCGGAGTGTCGCCCAGTGTCCAGGCCCCTGCCACACCGCCTGCCCCGCCCTGCAGGCCGCGAATCCCGGCGTCCCGGCCTGGCGTGTCCCGTGTCCGCGCCCGCCCGGCCCGTTCGCGCCCGCCCTGTCCGCGCCCGCCCTGTCCGCGCCCGGCCCGTTCGCGCCTGTCCGGGACATGCCTGTCCGGGACATGCCCGCCCGGGACGCGCCCCGCGATGAGCGCGCCGCTGACGCGACGCCGCGTGCTGGTGACTGGCGGCGCCGGCTTCCTCGGCTCGCATCTGTGCGAGCGCCTGCTCGCCGACGGCCACGACGTGCTGTGCGCCGACAACTTCTTCACCGGCCGCAAGGACAACATCGCCCACCTGCTCGGCGACCCCGGCTTCGAGGTGCTGCGCCACGACGTCACCTTCCCGTTGTTCGTCGAGGTCGACGAGATCTACAACCTCGCCTGCCCCGCCTCGCCGATCCACTACCAGTTCGACCCGGTGCAGACGACCAAGACCAGCGTGATGGGCGCCATCAACATGCTCGGCCTCGCCAAGCGCACCCATGCCCGCATCCTCCAGGCCTCCACGTCCGAGGTGTACGGCGACCCCGCCGTCCACCCGCAGACAGAGGACTACCGCGGCAACGTCAACCCGCTCGGCCCGCGCGCCTGCTACGACGAGGGCAAGCGCTGCGCCGAGACCCTGTTCCTCGACTACCACCGCCAGCACCGGGTCCGCATCAAGGTGGTGCGCATCTTCAACACCTACGGCCCGCGCATGCACCCGCAGGACGGCCGCGTCGTCTCCAACTTCATCGTCCAGGCCCTGCGCGGCGAGGACATCACCCTCTACGGCGACGGCATGCAGACCCGCGCCTTCTGCTACTGCGACGACCTCGTGGAAGGCTTCGTCCGCCTCATGGCCACGCCCGACGACGTCACCGGCCCGGTCAACATCGGCAACCCCCACGAGATCCCGGTGCGCGAGCTGGCCGAACGTATCCTGCGGCTGACCGGCGCCCGCTCGAAGCTGGTCTTCCGCCCGCTGCCGCAGGACGACCCGATGCAGCGCTGCCCGGACATCAGCCTGGCGCGCGCGCTGCTGGGGTGGGAGCCGACTGTGGCGCTCGACGAGGGGCTGGGGCGAACGATCGCGTATTTCGACAGGCTGCTCGCGGGGCGGGAGAAACGGCGCACCAGCAGCCAGGGGGAGACCGCGATCGCGTGAGGCGAGGAAGGCAGGGCGGCCAACGACACCCTCTAGACAGCGACCTGCACGCACCAACGCCCGAGCAGGTCGGAGCGGATGATCTCCTCGCAACTGCACAGTGGCTGCGGTCTGCCGAACATGTAGCCCTGCAGCTCGTCGCACTGCTCGGTTCGCAGGAAGCGAAGCTGCTCGGCGGTTTCCACGCCCTCCACAAGAACCTTGATGTCGAGCGCCCGCCCGAGGCCGATCACCGCGCGGATGATCTCGACGCCGCACCCTTCCTTGCCGATGTCGCGGATGAACGACTGATCGACCTTCACCTTGTCGAACGGGAACTGCCGCAGGTAGCTGAGCGAGGAGTAGCCGGTGCCGAAATCGTCCATCGAAATGCGCACGCCCAGACGGCGCAGGTGGTGCAGGGTCGCAAGGGTGGCGTCGTTGTCGCGAAGCAGCACGGATTCGGTGATCTCGAGCTCGAGACGGCAGGCGGCCAGCCTCGACCGGTCGAGCGCCCGCTGCACCCCGCGTGGCAGGTCGCCCTTCAGGAACTCCACCGCGGACAGGTTGACGGCGACGCTGACGTGGGCCGGCCACCCCGCCGCGTCCGTGCACGCCCGTTCCAGAACCCACGCGCCGATCTCGACGATGAGGCCGATCTCCTCCGCGACCGGGATGAAGTCGGCTGGCGACACCAGGCCGCGTTGCGGATGGTGCCACCGCAGCAGCGCCTCGAACGCGGTGAGGCGCTGCGTGCCGGCATCGACCAGGGGCTGGTAGAACACCTCGAACTGCCCCAGGGCGAGGGCCCGCCTGAGGTCGTCCTCCAGCATGCGCCGCGCCCGGACCTGCAGGTCCATGCCCGCGGTGAAGAAGCGCCAGGTGCCGCGACCCTCCGCCTTGGCGCGGTAGAGCGCGAGATCCGCGTCGTGGAGCAGCGTGTCGGCCGACAGGGTCGCCTGGTTGACCAGCGCGATGCCGATGCTGGTGCCGATCACGATGGGGTAGCCGTCGATGTCGAACGGCTCCCGCAGCGCCCCGACAAGCCGATCCGCCAGCGCCTCTGCCGCCGCGGGCTGGTGCGGGTCCACCTGGATGATGGCGAACTCGTCGCCCCCGAGGCGGGCGACCAGCTCGATGTCGCGCGTGCATTGGCTGAGGCGCGAGGAGACGGCGCACAGCAGCGCGTCGCCGGCCGCGTGGCCAAGCACGTCGTTCACGCCCTTGAAGCCGTCGAGATCAAGGTAGAGCAGGGCACAGCCGCCGTCCTGCCAGTACAGATGCCGCAGGGCGTCCTCCATGTGCTCGCGGAACCTGAGGCGGTTCGGCAGGCCGGTCAGCGGGTCGTGGCGGGCGACGGCCTCGGTGTGCGACAGGGCGACCCGCAGGCGGGACTGGTCGCGCATCGCGAGCGCGGCGGCGGCAAGCAGGATCAGGCCGCTCAGCATCAGGCCGACGATCTCCAGGCGGGCACGCATGAGCAGGTCCGAATTGCGCCTCGCGACCGAGCTTTCGAGGTCAGTGCCGAACGCCTCCATCCCGCGGGCATAGACGGCCTTGAGGTCGGCGTACTCCCGGCCGTTGAGCAGAGACCAGGCGGCAGGACCGTTGCCGGCCCGGTCATAGACGAAGGAGGCCCGCTCCAGCTCGACCAGCCGCCGGTTCGCGTCATCCGTGGTGCGTGCGAGCTCGACAGCCTCCAGAGGTGTCGCGAGCGCGAGCGCCTCGGTGATCGCCCTGTCCAGGCGGGGCTCGGCCTCGTCGTAGCGCTGCACCCAGCGCAGGTCGCCCGACAGCGCGGCGACGCGGGCCGACATGGTCAGCAGCTCGTCGAGATGAGCGATGATCCCGCGCAGTTCGGTGACCCGCAAGGCGCGCTGCATCGACATCTGCATGTCGCTGCGCGTCCTGGCCTCGGCCCAGGCGATGCCGGCAAGGCAGCAGAGCCCGACGGCCACAACCGACACCGTGGCTGCGGCGTTCGCCCGCATCTGCCCGGCTGGCCATCCTGACGGGAAGAGCGAGCGGATCAGAACGGGCATGACGTCGGATCTACAATCAATTTACACCATCTGTCGGTAGCCCATGCGACGCGTGTGACGACCAAGCCGCATCATACCGTGCGACGCGGTGCACATTCCGGCAGACACAAGTCTAGATCTCGGACATTAACAAACGATGTCGCGCAGCTTCGCAACCATGGAACGACCCCTGCAAGGGAGCCGCCGGCCCTGTAGGCCCGCAGGCAGTATTGGTGCGCAAGTTCCTGCCAAGACCAATGGCCCTTTGAAGTGACTTTTACCAACGGCCAAATGCGTTGACCGTTCAGGCAAGCAAGGCTGGGCTCTCCCTCTGCTGGCCCTTCCAACGGCC
>CAXSES010000243.1:0-5057 GCA_964236225.1 uncultured Acetobacteraceae bacterium | reverse complement strand
CGGTGGGTGACAGGGCCAAGCAAGGCCAGGGCTCTGCCCCAATTCCTGGAAGCGGAGACCCGCCAGAGGGAGCCCCCCTGGACCGGCTCTACTTAAGTAATGGATTCCAAAGGCAAGCCTTTGGCGGGGTCCAGGGGCAGAGCCCCTGGCCTTCCTTGCCTGCCTTTGGCAGGTCAGAACTCGAAGCCGTTGGCCTGACAATCCTGTCACGCGCGGCGAGACAAAACAGGCCCCGCGAGGGCATCGCTTGACAGGTCGGGCGGCTGTTGTCGATCCCGGACCGTCGAACGTGCGGGCACAGGGTCAGTCGGGATCGGTGGTGCGCTCGGGATGGGCGTTCTGGTCTCCGCTCTCCACCGTGTGCTCGACGACCTGGCCCTTGTCCGTGGCCTTGCCGGGATGGGTGGAGTGGGTGCCGCCGGGGTCGAGGCCCTCGACCGGCGTGTCGCCCGTGGTGCGTGTGGACTCTGGCATGGCGCTCTCCCGTGATCGGTCACGGCCTTGCGTGACGGGGTGACAACCGCGAGGCGTGGTCATGGGTTGCCTCGCGCGCGCGAACGGCGCAGGTGACGCCTCTCCACGAAGGGAGAACATCTTGGACGACACGAAGACGCTGGGCGCGGAGCACCACCTGAAGGCGGCGCAGCAGCTCGAGTCCGCCGCGCGCGCGCACCACGAAGCCGCGAAGCACTGCGAGTCCGGCAATTTCGAGAAGGCGGAGCGCTTCGGCATCGCGGCGGCCGAGCAGGCGGAGATCGCCAACCGGCATGCGGTCGAGGCGCTGGGCCTCTACACGCGCCACGCCGATCAGAAGGCGTCGGCTGACCGGGACGCGGCTGAGGAGGCTGCGGCGGCGGCGGCGAAGCATGCGGCCAGGCATGCGGATGACGAGGCGTAGAACGGAAACCACCCGACCACCCAGACCTGACCCAGGGCGGCACAACACCCACGCCCCGGCACGGGCCCGACAAACCGGCACCCACCGAAATCCTCGGGCTGGCCGCTTCGCTTCACAGGCCCGGAACCCGGCCTTGCCTGCCTCGGCTTCTACCCCGCCGTCTCCGGCACCAAGCTGCCGGCCGGGCCTGACCTCGCCGCGACGTCGGTGTCCGTGAGCAGGCGCCAGGTGCCACCGGCGAGGATCTCGCTTGGGCGGAAGCGTGCCTTGTAGGCCATCTTCCGGCTCTCCGGCACCCAGTAGCCGAGATAGACGTAGGGCAGGCCGAGGGCTTTGGCCCGCCCGATCAGCCACAGGATCGCGAAGGTGCCAAGCGAGCGGCGGTCCTGCTCTGGCGCGAAGTAGCTGTACACCGCGGAGAGGCCGTCGCCGAGGCGGTCGGCGAGGCAGGCGCCGATGAGCTGGTCGTCGGGATCGCGGAACTCGACGAGGAACGTCTCGATCGGCGTGTCCTCGACCATGGCGCGGTAGTCGTAGAAGCTCATGGTGGCCATGTCGCCCTCGCCGTGGCGGGCCTGCTGGTAGCGCTGGAACAGGGCGAACTGCTCCGCGGTGGCGCGCGAGGCGACCTCGGTGCCAGCCACCGCGGCGTTGCCGCGCTCTATGCGGCGCAGGGTGCGGTCGGGGGTGAAGCTGGCCACGGGGATGCGGATCGGGATGCAGGCGTTGCAGGCCGGGCAGACCGGGGCGTAGGCGATGTTGTGGCTGCGACGGAAGCCGGCGCGCGACAGGCGATCATGCAGGGCGTCGGCGTCGGGACCGGTGATCTCGGTGACGACCTTGCGCTCGGTGCGGCCGGTCACGTAGGGGCAGGGCAGCGGCGCGGTGGTGTAGAAGAACTGCGGGCGGCGCGGCGGCTTGTAGGACAGGCAGGCGCCGGCGGGCTCCGGCGAGGCGGGGACGGTGGGGCGCGACATGGGCGTCAGGCGGCCGCGCCGCGCGCCGCGCCGGAGCGGCCGGCGGCGAGCGCGTCGGCGCGCGCCACGACCACGCCGCCCAGCATGTCGTGCAGCGCGCGGTGGCGTGGCGTGACCAGGGCGACCGCGAGCAGCAGGCCGCCCGACGCCAGGGTCAGCCAGTAGCCCGCGGTGTAGAGCAGCGCCTGAAGGCCGTCCGGCGGCTCCAGCGTGGCGTCGCTGCGCACAGAGAGGCCCGCGAGCGCCTGGCCGGGGGTGGCGGCGAAGCTCGCGACGCACAGCCAGGTGTAGAGAAACGGCACCGCCGGCAGCGCCGCGAGCAGCGGCAGGCCGAGGCCGAAGGTCAGCAGCCCGACCGCGAGCAGGGCGACGTGCAGCGCCGCCAGCGCCACGCCGAGCAGCACGGCGTCGATGCACCACGACACGCCGCGGCGCGAAAGCACGCCGCGAAACATCAGGTCGTCGGGCCAGGTCCTGGTCATGGTGTCAGCTCCACGGTCGCTGTGACCCTATCTGGGGTCGGGCCGAGCGGGATGGTAGCGCCCTCCGCCCAGCGCCGCAGCATGTTCCATGCGTAGCGGCTCCAGGGATGGCCGCTTTCTCCCGGCGCGATCATGAAGCGGCTGCGGTCGAGATCGGCGAGGTCGTACACGCCCCGGTAGCCAGCGCCGTGGCGCGCCTCGAAGCGGCCGAGCACGCCGTCGCCGCCGCGGAACAAGGTGGTGTCGTCGCCGGGCACGGCGACGCGGTGCGTGGTGAGCCAGCCCAGGCCCGGCAGCGCGCCGAGCACAGGGTCGGCGAACACCGCCTGGTGCACGGCGCCCCAGCGCCAGGCGGCGGGGTCGGGGCCGAAGCGGGCGGCGAGCGCGGCGGTGGCCTCGGCGAGGGCGGCGGCCAGCGCCGGCGCGCAGGGGCCTGCGCACCAGAACGCGGCGTCGGCGTGCGGCGGGACCAGCAGGCCAGCGGCGAAATCCTCCCAACCGCCGCGCTGGCCCTCCTGCACCCCGTGGCGGGCGAGGATATCGGCCACGAATCGCTGCACCCAGGCGTTGAACACCAGCGGCTGCGGCGAGTCGGCGGCCATCGTGGCGTCCCAGTCGCGCAGCAGATCCTGCGCCTGGCGTGCCGGGCCGTCGGGGACGGCGGCGGCGCGCAGCTCCGGGAGCAGGGCGCGGGCAAAGGCGCTGCCGGCGTCGGCCTGCATCGCGGCGAAGGCGGCGGCGTCGGGGCGAGGCTGGGCGGCAAGGCGGTCGCGGATGCGCCGCGCGCGCCAGTCGCCGTCGGTGTCGCGGCCGAGATCCACGGGGAAGCCCCGCGCGACGGTGGGCTCGTTGCCGTTGAGCAGCACGCCGCCGGCCGGGGCCACGAAATGCGGCAGGTCGGGCCCGCTGGCCTCGCCCACCCAGTCATGCGCGCCGTCCGCGCCGTCCGCGGGAAGCGCGCCGGCGCCGAACGCGTTGGCGCCGCCGGCGCGACGAAGCGGCACGCGGCCGGTGGTGAACAGGGCGATGCGCGCGGCGTCGGCCACCAGCAGGTTCTGCACCGGAGTCGCCAGCAGAGGCGCCGCGCGGCCGGCCTCGTCCACGTCGCGCGCCCGGTTCAGCGCCAGCAGCCCGGCGGCGGCGGCGGGCGCGCGCAGGTTCTCCATCGCGGCGGCCAGCACGGCGGCGTGCATCCCGTGCATCGGGGTCGCGGCCGGGCTGGCGGCGTCAGCGTCGAGGTCGCTGACCACCGGGCCGTGGCGGGTCTCGCGCACGTGCAGCACGATGTCGGCGCCGCCTCGGACGTGGATGATCTCGTCGCGCCGAATGAACTCCGCGGGGCCGTCCGGCGTGGCGTAGCGGCCGTCGGGCAGCACGGTCTCGCGGAACAGGTCCTGGGTGTCGATGCCGGCGGTGGTGAAGCTCCAGGCGATGCGGCTGTTGCGTCCGATCACCAGGAACGGGGTGCCGGGCGCGGTGGCGCCGGCCAGCGTGCCGGCCGGCGTGTCGATGCGGGCCAGGTACCACAGGTCGGGGAAGCCGAGCGCCAGATGCGGGTCGCCGGCGAGCAGAGGCGCGCCGGTGGCGCTGCGGCCTCCGTCCACGGCCCACTCGTCGGACTCCTCGGCGGGCTGGGTGAAGCGCGCGGGGAACGATGGCAGCGCCGCGAGCAGGCGTTCGGCGGCGGCGGCGTGCCGTTTCCCCGGGTCAGGCGGCGGGGCGGGCGGCGCGGTGTCGGTGCCGGGAGGCGGGACGGTCGTGCCGGGCCTGGTGGGGGGGCCGAAGGGAACGAGGGGCTGGCTGACAGCCGGGTCGGGCGCGGGCGTCGGACCATCGGCGGGGACGGGCGCGTCGGCGGGCAGCGCGTCGCGCTGCACCGGCCAGAGCTGGAAGGCGTGCGCGAGGTCCATGTGCGCGGAGACGGCCACGCGCGCCAGCTCCGCGCGCTCGTTGGTGGACAGCCAGAGCGCCAGAACGCGGCCCCACAGCATGGTGTCGGCGGGCGTCCAGGGCGCGGGCGGCCCGAGCAGCGGCGCCTCCAGCGAGGCGAGGCGGCCCCTCGCGGCCGTCCAGGCGTTGACGCCGCGTGCGTAGGCCTCGAGGATCGCGCGCAGCTCGGGCCCCGCCGCGTCGGCGTCCGCGTCGGCCAGGCGGCGCAGGTCCAGGATGCGCATCATGCGGTCCAGCGGCACGGCGCCCGGCCCTGCCACCTCCGCCAGCCGGCCGGAGCCGATCGCGCGCAGCAGGGTCATCTGCTCCAGGCGGTCGCGGGCATGCAGCACGCCGAGCGTGGCGGCGGCGTCGGCCTCGGTGGCGGCCTGGACCCTGGGGATGCCGTCGGCGTCGAAGGTGACGTGCGCGGGGGCGGACAGGCCGGCGACGCGCAGGGCGAGGCGGCGCGGCGGCAGGGTCAGCCAGACCACGCCAGCCACGCAGGCCGCGGCCAGAAGGAGCAGGCCAACCAGGCCGGACAGGAGGAGGCGAGCGACACGCATGGCCGTGGATCGTGCACGGGGCGGCGAGGCGGCGCCAGGGGCTGGATGGCCAGGCAAGCAAGCAAGGTTGAGGCTCTGCCTCAAACTCCGCCAAAGGCAGGCCTTTGGAATCCATTACTTAAGAAAAGCCGGTCCAGGGGCGGCTCGCCACTGGCGGGTCTGGGCGTAGCCTGCCAAAGGTTCCGGCGGCCCTCTTGGGCCGTTG
>CAXSES010000242.1:0-5096 GCA_964236225.1 uncultured Acetobacteraceae bacterium | reverse complement strand
CGTGTTAGTATTTGATGGGGATAGCATTTCCTTGGGTGTTGGTGCTTCGCATGGGCATACGCTATCTGATCAAATTCTTCCATTGCTGCCAACTGGTATAAGTTCTCATGTCGTGGCCGCTGGAGGACGATCAGTGAAAGAATGCCTTGATCTATTTGAAATCAATGTCAAGCCACTCTATGACTCTAATGCCGCGCTCAACATTGTCTTTTTTCATGCTGGAGATAACGACATCGCCTATGGTAGAGGTGCACACGAGATTTATGATTTAATAAAATCCTACACCGAACGCGCACACAGTCAAGGATGGCTTGTTATTGGATCAACGAAGCTTCAACGCTATGATTGGCCGAACTCATTTCGTTTTGTTGTCTTAACGCTAAATAAACTCATAGCTTCTAATAGCGCAAGAGCAGATAGTATAGTAGATTTTCAGAGTGATCTTATTATGGGTAGTTGTGAAAGTCGAATTAATCGAAATTATTACACATTAGATGGTGTTCATCCAGCCGATATTGGCTATACCATTTTAGCTAATATCCTATCTAGAACTTTGCTTTTATATTTTCCTTATGAATGCTATATTAATATCAAATAATATACAGCTTTCAGAATTTCTTGACGAGTTTTCCTGCAACCAGGAATAGGCATGCGGCGCGGAGCACGGACTGCACGATGACGCCGAGCCGGTCGTATCGCAGGGCGAGGCGCCTGTTCTCCAGCAGCCAGGCGTTTGTGCGTTCCACAGGCCAGCGCTTCGTGCCCAGGCCGGAGCCGTGCGGCTGTCGCCGCTTGGCGACGTGAGGCTCGACGCCGAAGCGTCGGCACAGGACGCGACTGGCTTCTGCGTCAGTGCCGCGATCGGCATAGACGGTCCTGATCCTGGCCACGACGGCAAAGGCGTGCAGGAACAGCCGCTCGAACAGCAGCGTGTCGGCGACGTTGGCCGCCGTGGCGACACAGGTGATCGGCGTGCCGTCACCGCTGACCGCGACGTGGTATTTCGTGCCCATCTTGGCGCGATCGGTGGGGTTGGGGCCGACCAGCTCGCCGCAGCGCTTGGCGCGCACCGAGCAACTGTCCGCGATCAGGGTCGGATCGCCGCGCAGCATGGCGACCAGCGTCACGTGCACCCGCACCAGCAGGCCGGTGTGCGCCCAGCGTTCGAGGGTGCGGCGCAAGGTGGCCCCGCTGGCATGCTCAGGCGTGGCGGCCAGGCTGCGCCAGGGCGTGCCCTCGCGCACGAAGCGCCGCAGCGTGGCCAGAACCCGCAGCGTCTCGGCGCGCGGGTGCCCAGGGCCAGGCGCAGGCGGCGGCTCGCAGAACGCCGCCACCGTCGCAATCAGGTCCAGCACCTTGGCGTCCATTCCAATCCTCCCCGTGCGACCAGCAGACATGGGATGGCCGGAAGGCCAGGCACTCACATACCTTCAACCAAAGGTAGTTGTAAAAACTTGGACTAAACACTAAAGGCTGTTGGTATCATGGTCTCGCTGCGAGCGATGACGCTTTGGAGGGCAGGCGTGTTCGAGCAGAAGATCATCGTGTGCCGGACCCATTTCGTCGACGCGCGTCTGATGGCGTTCGCCCGATCAATTGACGGGCATGACGGCTACCACGTGGTTCTCGCGGTCGATGAGACCCACGGCAGCATCGACACCGGCGAGTTCGAAAAGATCCCGCTCGTCCGGCGGGCCTTCGAGCCTCTCGGATTGTACACCGAGATTGAGGACATCTTCTGGCGGTGCGGCGACTACCCGCTCTACCTGGCCAGGCTGCGCTTTCCGGGCTGCGAACGATTCTGGCTGGTCGAATACGACGTGACGATCAACCGTGCGGAGCCGATCGGGTTCTTCCGCGAGATCGACGAGGCGCACGCCTACGACTTCCTGGCGACGCATTTCCGCAAGCCAGAGGAGTGGTGGACGTTCCGCCACTCCATGGAGGCCTTCTCCAGCGACGTCTACCGCTGCTACTTCCCGCTGGTCCGGGTGTCTGGCAGGGCGCTGGACTTCGCGCGGGCGGAGCGGGCCAGGGCGACGGCCGACATCCGGCTGCTCGCGCACGAGCAGCGGCCGGAATGGGCGAACGACGAGGCCTTCATGGCCACGGTGCTGCAGAACGGCGGCTTCCGGTGCGCCGACTTCAACGATCTCGGACACCACTACACCGACGCGACGTTCTGGATGACCGTGCTGCTCCATCCGACCGCCCTGCCGCCGCACGACGGGCTGATCTACCACACCGTGCGCACGGGACGGCAGTTCCTGAACGTCGTGCGCGCCCACAGCCACATCAGCCCGCTGCCGGAGCCTTCCGAACTGCTGAGGCTCGTGGGCGTCGACTGGTCGCTGGAGGAGGCGGAGGACCCGCTGGTGGCGGTGGTCGTGGAACGGCTCGCGGGCGTCGGCGACAACCTGGACCGGGTGATGGCGCCAGGGGGCGTCGTCTTGCGGATGCTGGCGCAGAACAGCGGGGCGCCCGTGCTGCGCGCCGTCGCCAGGGCGCTGGCCCAGCACAGGATGACGGACTGCCTGTACGTGCTGCGCGGCTGGCAGACGACGCGGTGGTGGCCGGAGGTGGCCATGCTCGACAACGTGGCGCTGGCCAGGCCGGCATGGCAGAGCTCGGTGTCGCGATGGTCCACGCCGTTCAGCGCGCGTGGCGACGCGGAAGGCGGCAACAATGGGCGGCTGGACGAGGAGTTCGGCTTCCACACCGACGCGGAGCCGCAGCCCTGGTGGACGGTCGACCTGATGCGGCCCCACCTCGTCTCGCGGGTCAGGATCCACAACAGGTACCTGCACGCGGACCGCATGAACGGCTTCCGTCTGCTCGCCTCCGCCGATGGCCATGACTGGCGCACGGTGCACAAGAGCCCGGATGGCATCGACTTCGGGCAGGCGGGGGACCAGCCGATCGAGATCGAGCTCGGGGTGCGGGCCCGCTTCCTGCGGGTGCAGACGCCATGGGTTGACTACCTGCATTTCCGCGAGTTCGAGGCCTATGGCGTCGCGTGCGGCTAGCGGGAAAGCCGCGACGCGCGGCAGGGTCGGAGCGATGCCGGACCGCGGCGTCCGGAAGCGATCGGCGGCGGTGCCCGGGCGGATCGTTTTGGTGCTCGCGCTCGTCCTGTTCGCCGCGTCGGCGGCGGCCGACCAGGGGCCGGCTCCGCTGCCCGTCACGGCGCGGGCTCCCGGCGTGCTCGACGACGCGGCACACGGCTACCCGGCCGGCTCGACCTGGCTGTTCGACGGCGTCGTCCGTGTCAGCCGGGCGGCGGCGCGGGGAGCGGCGCAGTGGCTCGCCCTGCCGGCGCCGGCACTGCCGCTCGACGCGATCGGGCTGCGGGTCAGGACGCTGGCGCTGGTGTCGGGCGGGGCGGGTTACAGGATGGGCGAGGTCCTCACCCTGACGGGGGGCGCTACGGCACGGGTGACCGGGCTTGCCGGGAACGGCGGCATCGGCCCTGTTGCCGCGGCCAGCCTCGCGGACCCGGCCTTCCACGCCTGCGCGAACACCGCGGCGGGCGGCTTGGCGCAGCGATCCTCCAGCGGGTCGGGGCGCGGGGCGCGCTTCACCGCGACGTTCCTGGCGCCGGTGGCGGTCGGCGCGCGCCTGCTCACGCGGTGCCACGCGGCGGACAGGGCGCTCGGCCTCGCGTTTGGGGACACCGTGGCGACAGTGGGTTTCGTTGCGAACGGGCTGATCGACTATCCTGCGATCGACGCGCTGTTCGCCGGGGTGCGGCCGCGGATCACCGTCGCCCACGACCAGGGCGGCAACGGGGTCGACGGCACGGAGGTGGCGGTCAAGGGCGGCACGATCTCCGCCCTGCGGGCGCCGCACGGTATCCGCTCGATCATGATGGACGGCGACCCGAACGGTCCGGGCGACAGCGGCGCGCCCGCGAATTTCGACGGCCGGAGCGTCACCGCGCTGGACTGGGGGCCGGCGCTGTCGGTCGATCCGCGGGGCAGCACGCTGGTTTGGACGGGCGGGCTGCAATCGGCCGACCATGGCACCGGGGTGATGAACAGCGGCCCGGTAGCCGTCACGAACAGGCTGTCCGCCGGGTTGCCGAACCTGTCCGTCTCGGCGGGCGGCGCCTCGGCGGTGGCGTGTCCGGGAATGCCGTTCGACCGGGACAACGTGCTGTTCCAGGTCAGCACCGTGGCCGGGACGCGCTGCGTGCTGAACGGGGCGGCGTCCGCGGTCGGCGGCGGCCTGGCGCCCGCGGCGGCGACGGCGGGCGGCACGCTGGGCTACGGCCGGTCGGGCTTCGCCTATGTCGATTACGACATGGCGGCGTTCGTGCCGTGGGCAATGTCGGACGCCGAAGTCGCGGCGGCCGCGGCGTCGATCGACGCCGCGTTCCTGATCGCGCCGCAGGCACGCTCCGTGATCGTGGCGGACGGCGACAGCGACACCGACGGCCATGGCGCGCCAGCCCAGAACGAGTGGCCGCGCATGATGATGGAGCAGCTCGGCCGGCCGGACATCCGGCTGCTCGACACGGCGTTCTTCGGCTCGACGATGGGCGGGGCGGCGGCCAACGGGGCGCCGGGGTCGCGCCTGTCCGAGCAGGCGCTGAACGTGCTTCCGGCGCTGGACCAGGCCTATGCGGGCGGGGCGGCGAACCGCTGGGTGGTGATGGGGCCGATGGGGTTCAACGACCTCAACCGCGGCGACGGCCTGGCCGCGGTGGAGGCGGCGTACACGGCGTACTGCGACGCGGTGCACCGCCACCACGGGCTGTGCGCGCTGCTCGTGGTGCCGAACCGGGCGGACCAGACGGGGGGCATCTTCCCCGAGCTGGCGGCGCTGGGCGCCTGGATCATGGCCGGCACGCTCGACACCAACGCGCATGCCGACCTGACGATCCTGTCGCCTGGCTGCCCGGCGTCGCTGGCGTGCCAGCAATCCGACGGGGTCCACGCGACGCAGATCAACGCGCTTGGGCAGGCGCGCGCCGTGGTCGTGGCGCTGGGGCCGCTGCTGCGGTGAGAGCGGTCAGGCCGCGCCCCTCGCCTCGCGCCTACGCGCGTGGAGGATGAACTCGGTGTAGCCGTTCGGCTGCTCGCGCCCCTTGAAGA
>CAXSES010000241.1:0-5112 GCA_964236225.1 uncultured Acetobacteraceae bacterium | reverse complement strand
CTACAACCACCAAACCCAGCAAAGCCGAGAAAAGTAGCAGACCAGCCAGGAAAAACAAGAAGGTTTCTCGGAACAGGCTGGTGAGGGAGCTTCTAGACGCCCAATCCCCACATGTCAACACGGTGACACGGTCATTCCGCCTACGCCGCCGAACCAGGATTTTTCTGGATTTCCGCCTAACCTTTCACCTTGACCTCCGCGACGCCGTCTTTTGATACCATACCGGATGCTTGAGCATCCGGTATGCGTGCAACGCATGACACGCGGAACACCCCATCAGAAACGCGGGCCTAGCGCCCGCAAACGTAGTCATACCAGCAGCCCTATGCGTTGACCGTTCGAGCAAGCAAGGCTGGGCTCTGCCCAGACCCGCCAGGAGCGAGCCGCCCCTGGACCCGGCGCAACTTAAGTAAGGGCCTCCAAAGGCAAGCCTTTGGCGAGGTCCCCGCTTGCAGGTATGGGTGGCAGAGCTCCTGGTCTTGCTTGCTGAACAGGCCATCACATTCGCCGTTGGTATTAGCCCGCCACGGCTCCCACGAGCAGCCCATCCCGGTCGGCCGAGATCCGCACCGCGTCGCCATCGTGAATGCTCCCCTCCAGCAACTGGCCGGCCAAAGGATTCTGCAGGCTGCGCTGGATCACCCGCTTCAGCGGCCTCGCCCCGTACACCGGGTCGAATCCCGCCTCCGCCAGCCAGTCCGTCGCCGCGTCGTCCAGCGACAGGACGATCTTGCGATCCGCCAGCAGCGCGCGCAGCCGCCCGAGCTGGATGTCCACAATCGCCGCCATGTCGCCGCGCGCCAGCCTGCGGAACAGCACGATCTCGTCGAGACGGTTGAGGAACTCCGGCCGGAAATGCTCGCGCACCACACGCATCACCTGCGCCTGCACCACCGCTGCCGCCTCCGCGCTCTCTCCCACGACCTCGCCCTGTGCCGCCAGCACCTCGCTGCCCAGGTTCGACGTCAGCACGATGATGGTGTTGCGGAAATCCACAGTGCGCCCCTGCCCGTCGGTCAGCCGCCCGTCGTCGAGCACCTGGAGCAGGATGTTGAAGACGTCCTCGTGCGCCTTCTCCACCTCGTCGAACAGGATCACCTGGTATGGCCTGCGCCGCACCGCCTCGGTCAGCATCCCGCCCTCGTCGTAGCCGACATAGCCCGGCGGCGCCCCGATCAGCCGCGAGACCGCGTGCTTCTCCATGAACTCGCTCATGTCGATTCGGATCATCGCCCGGTCGTCGTCGAACAGGAACTCCGCGAGTGCCTTGGTCAGCTCTGTCTTGCCCACCCCGGTCGGGCCAAGGAACAGGAAGGAGCCGATCGGCCGCCCCGGGTCCTGCAAGCCCGCCCGCGCCCGCCGCACCGCGTTGGACACATGGCGCAGCGCGTCCTCCTGCCCCACCACGCGACGCCGCAGCGCGTCCTCCATGCGCAGCAGCTTGGCGCGCTCGCCCTCCAGCATCCTGTCCACCGGCACCCCGGTCCAGCGCGACACCACCCCCGCGATCGCTGACTCCGTGACCGCCTCGTTGACCAGGTGCCCGTCCGCCGGCTCCGCCTGCGCCAGGTTGATCTCGGACTCCAGCGCCGGGATCACCCCGTACATCAGCTCCGACGCCCGCCCCAGGTCGCCGCGCCGCTGCGCCACCTCCACCTCGGAGCGCGCCACGTCCAGCCGCTCCTTCAGCTTCTGCGTGCCCGCCACCCGCTCGGTCTCCGCGCGCCACGCCGCGGTCATCGCGGCGGAGCGTTCCTCCAGCCCGGCCAGCTCCTGCTGCAGCCTGCCCAGCCGGTCGCGCGAGGCAGCGTCGTCCTCGCGCTTGAGCGCCTCGCGCTCGATGCGCAGCTGCATCACCCGCCGGTCCAGCTCGTCGAGCGCCTCAGGCTTGCTGTCCACCTGCATGCGAAGCCGGCTCGCCGCCTCGTCGATCAGGTCGATCGCCTTGTCAGGCAGGAAGCGGTCGGTGATGTAGCGGTTGCTCAGCGTCGCCGCCGCCACCAGCGCGTTGTCGGTGATGCGCACGCCGTGGTGCAGCTCGTACTTCTCGCGGATGCCGCGCAGGATGCTGATCGTGTCCTCCACGCTCGGCTCGCCGACATAGACGGGCTGGAACCTGCGCGCGAGCGCCGCATCCTTCTCGATGTGCTTCCTGTACTCGTCGAGCGTGGTCGCCCCGATGCAGTGCAGCCCGCCGCGCGCCAGCTCCGGCTTGAGCAGGTTCGACGCGTCCATCGCCCCGTCCGCCTTGCCCGCGCCGACGAGCGTGTGCATCTCGTCGATGAACAGGATCACCTCGCCCTGCGCGGCCTCGATCTCCTTGAGCACGGCCTTCAGCCGCTCCTCGAACTCGCCCCTGAACTTCGCGCCCGCCACCAGCGCGCCGAGGTCGAGCGCCATCACCCGCTTGGAGCGCAGCGCCTCCGGCACGTCGCCGTTGACGATGCGCAGCGCCAGGCCCTCGACGATCGCCGTCTTGCCCACGCCAGGCTCGCCGATCAGCACAGGGTTGTTCTTCGTGCGCCGCGCGAGCACCTGGATCGCGCGGCGGATCTCCTCGTCCCTCCCGATCACCGGGTCGAGCTTGCCGGCCCGCGCGATCTCCGTGACGTCGCGCGCATACTTCTTCAGCGCGTCGAAGTTCTGCTCCGCAGTCGCGCTGTCCACGGTGCGGCCACGGCGCAACTCGGCCACCGCCTTCTCCAGCGCCTGCGCGGGCGCCCCCGCGCCGCGCAGCGCCTTCGCCGCCGGGCTGTCCGACGCGGCGATCGCCACCAGCATCCTGTCCTGCGCCACGAACGAGTCGCCCGCCTTCTTCGCCGCGTCCTGCGCGCCGTCGAGCAGGCGCAGCAGGTCCGGCGTGACCTGGGGCTGGCTCGCCCCCTGCCCGCTCACCTTCGGCTGGCGCGCCAGCTCGGCGTCATTGACCTGGCGCACCAAATCGGGATTGCCGCCGGCGGCGCGGATCAGTCCCGCCGCCGCGCCTTCCTCGTCGTCGAGCAGCGCCTTGAGCAGATGCTCCGGGCTGAGGCGCTGGTGGAACTCGCGGACCGCGATGGTCTGCGCGGCCTGCAGGAAGCCCCGCGAGCGTTCGGTGAACTTTTCCATGTCCATGGCGATGCTGTCCCTAAGTGTCAGGCGACCGGCCCGGACGCGCCCCTCAGCAGGCGACGCACCCCGGCCCTCTCCGCCCAGATGGGCAACCCGCCCGAACCGCTCAAGCCCGATCTCAGCGCCACCCGCCGCAAGGAGCCGTGCCGGTGGCCGGGAACGCCGACCCGCAGGCGAGCAGCGACGGGTGCCTCCTCCGCTGGCCCGCCGGCCGAGCCCCTCACCGAAGGCGGGTCCAGGGGCGCTGCCCCTGGCGGAGCTTGAGGCGGAGCCTCAACCTTGCTTCCTGTGCCGGCCACGCGGCAGAGAAGCCTGCATCAACCGCATCCGGATACCGTACGGAGGGCAGCCGCGCGGGTCTCCGGCGCATCGCAGGCGCTCCGGCGCCATTGCGACGACGGGACTCAGTGGGGCGTTGTCGCAGCACCGGGCAGCCCGATGTCGGGCCGGAACCATCGGATGCGAGGGAGTCGAGAGCGGACATGCGGGACCAGCGGATCACCAGGACCGGCACCGCAGCAGCGGCCGCGTGCCTCGCCGTGGCGGCGCTGCCCGGCCCGCCCGCCGCGGCGGCGCGGACGCCCCCGCCCCGGCCGCCGTCGCACAGGCCAACGCCCGCGATGCCGGACCTGGCCGAGGGGCAGCTCGGCCTCGCCATGCGCAGCACCGGGGCCGTGACCGCACGGATCGCGCGGGCGGCGAAGGCCGACGCGGCGCATCGCTGCGTGATCCCGGACGGCCCTGCCTCCGCCTACCTGCTGTCGTTCGGAGCGGCGCCAGGCGTGGCGCTGCTCCACCTCACCCATCCGGGCCTGGTCATCACCCTCCCGCCGCGGCCCGCCGCGACGGCGCCAGAGGACGGCGGCGCGCCCACCGGCACAGCCGACGCCGCCGCGGGCCAGGCGACACCTGGCGGCGCCACGCGCGGCGGCGACGCCGCACCGCAGGCCTCGCCAGCGCGCGACGGCACCATCCAGGCGTCGATCGGCGGTCGGCGCTTCGTCGGCATCGGCGGCATGGACCCCGAGTATCGCCTTGTCGTGACGCTGTCCGCGGACGGGCAGCGTGGCAGCTTCGCGGCGCGCCACCTGGTCGATGCCTCCGGCGGCGGCGCGGTGGACGTCGACGGCGCCTGGCGCTGCCCCGCCCCCGTCGCGTCCCCGGTCCCATCCCGGGTCTCCGTCGCCTCTCCTGCCGCCCGACCAGCCTCCGCCCTTGCCGTCGACCCGGCCCTGCACGCGCCCGACACCCGCATTCCGCCCAGGTCCGAGGCCGCACGCCCCGAAGCGTCACCCGCCGACACGACCACCGAGGCCGCCACCCTCGGCGCAGCGCCCGCCTTCGCGCCACCGACTCCTCGGGACCCCGTCCCGGTCGACTCGGCCACACCGGACCCGACCGGCAACGCGGAGCACGCCGCCTCGCCCGGCGCCGCCGTCGCGGCGTCGCCCGCGCCGGCCCCCGCTTCCGGATCGCGCCTCGCCGCCAGCCCCCTCGGCCGTGCGACCGCCACCCTGGCCGCCTCGCCGCCCAACAGAGGCCGGCCGCGCCACGACAGGGCGCCAGTGCCGGGCTGCACCAGCACGGCCACGCTGGACGGCGTATCTGCGGCGTTGCAGGCCGGTCGGTTCGGACGCAGGCAGGGCCTCGCGATCATGCAGTTCCGCAACGTCGTCACGGACAACGCCGCCCGCGGCCGGGTCGATTGCCATGCCGACGTGCTGCTGAGCGACGCCAGCCTGCACCGCGCCGAGTACGGCTTGCGCAGCGCGGGCCGGCGCACGCGCCTGCACATCCAGGTCGCCCGTGACCGGCAAGGCGCGCCTGCCCCCGACCGCACGCCCCTTCCCCCGCCCAGCCCCGCCGGACCCGTGCCCGAACCCGCCGCGCCAGCGTCGCAAGCCCCGGCGACATGAGGGCCGCGCCGGCACACGGTCACGGGGCGGAGTGCAGGGCTATTGCATATGACTTTTCGGGCGTCCCGGTAGGCTCGGTGGGGTC
>CAXSES010000240.1:0-5131 GCA_964236225.1 uncultured Acetobacteraceae bacterium | reverse complement strand
GCGAGGATGGGCCAGGCGAGGATGGGACAGCCAAGGGCGGGGCCGGCCTCCGCCCACGCCCGCCAAGGGTCCGCCCTCGCGCCGCGCCTTCATGAACCCTTCACCGGAAAGGCGGACTCTCGGGCCGTGCCTCACGCGGAGCGCGACGACGCGGCTCCTGGTCTGCCTGCCGGGCCGCCTGCATGGAATGGCTGCCGTCGAACCAGCCGTCCGGGCCAGCGACGGCTGTGTCCGGCGGCGAGGCCGTGCTGCCGGGTCGCCTCTTCCCTTCGCGGCGGGATTGGGTCATTTTCCGGGCCAGATTCCCGACGCGCCGTCCAAGGAAGCCTCGCGATGTCAACGACCACCGCCAATGCCCCGCTGCACGACGACACGCCGCCCGGGGGGACCCGCCGCGACTTCCTCACCCTGGTGGCGCTGGCCGGCGCCGCGGTGGGCGCGGGCGCGGTCGTGTGGCCGTTCATCGACAGCATGGAGCCGGCGGCGGACACGCTGGCGGCGGGCGAGGCGGTCGATGTCGACCTGACCAAGGTGGCGCCGGGCCAGCAGATCGTCGTGGTGTGGCGCGGCAAGCCGATCTTCGTGCTCAACCGCACGCCGGAAGCGGTCAAGGGCCTGAGCGAGCCGAAGCTGCTTGCCCGCCTCGCGGACGCCTCGTCGCGGACCAACCAGCAGCCGAAATACGCGGAGAACGCGTACCGCTCCGTGAACCCGGAATACGCGGTGCTGGTCGGGATCTGCACCCATCTGGGCTGCGTGCCCGGCTATTTCCCCAACGTCAGCGCGACCGACCCGGCGCCGGACTGGCCGGGCGGGTACTTGTGCCCGTGCCACGGCTCGAAATACGACCTGGCCGGGCGCGTCTACTCCGGGGTGCCGGCACCCTACAACCTGCCCGTGCCGCCCTATGCGATGGTGAACGCGACCACGGTGCGCATCGGCGAGAACCCGCCGGGCCAGACCTTCGACCTGAACTCGGTTCTCCAGGTCTAGCGTCGCGGCCAAGGCAGACCCGGGCCCCGTCCGGACCCGCCGGGCTTCTGGACACTTCTCCTTCAGGTGACGGTTTCCGGAGGTCCGCCTTTGGTGGGGTTCGAGGCCCGGTGCCTGAAGGCCGGGTCGTAACCCTGCCTTCCTGGCCGGTCGCACCTGAAGGCGGTTGGCCTGCGAACGTGCCGCGTCTCGCCCGAACTCGGCGTCACCCCCGAGGCTGAATGTGAATGCATATAACATTTACATTTTTGCACCGGCAGGCAGGAACCCGGGTTCGGCCGCTCCGTTCAACACGCGGTCAGGGCCGTTCGGGCAATCAGCCAGCGCAAGGCTTGTTCATGTGGATATGTGGGTCCGAGACGCGCGCCGCGACCCTGGAAACCTGGGCCCGACGCCGCCGAACCGGCGGGTCGATCCGGCGCCTGGCGATGCCGCGCGATCCGGTCTGGACAATGTGACCGACGATCTGTCGCGCCACGATGAACAATATTCCTCGCGGCACGATGAACGATACGGGCCATGAACGGTTTGATGCGGCGACGGGCCAGGCAGGAAGGGAATGCGGGATGAGTGACACCGAGAGGGCCGGAAGCGGCCTCGCGGCGACGGCGGCGGCTGGGTTCCAGGCGGTCAGCGACGCTGCGGGCCAGGTCGGCAGCCAAGCCGGGCAGGCGGGCAGCCAGGCGCTCGGGCACGCCCAGGACGTGGCGCACGACGCCCAGGCCCGCGCCGCCTCGCTGGCCGGCGAGGTCAAGGACCGCGTCGCGTCCGGCGCGCAGATCCAGCAGAACCAGTTCGCGGACCGGCTGGAGGACATGGCGCAGGCGGTGCACCGCTCGGGCGAGCAGCTCGAAGGGCACCAGGACTGGGTCGCGGGCCTCGTGGAGCGCGGCGCCGACGAGTTGGGCGCGCTGGCCAGGACGCTGCGCACCAACGACCTGCAGGGCATCCTCGGCAATCTGGGCCGCCTCGCCCAGCAGCAGCCCGCGCTGTTCGCCGGCGCCTCGCTCGCGGCCGGGTTCGCCCTGGCCCGGGTCGGCCGCGTCGCTGTGGCCGGCGCGTCGAAGGCCGACCTGCCGCGGCTTGGCGCCGCAGCGCCGGAGGCGGTCGATGGCAACGGCTAGGACGGAGGGCACGCACGGCATCGGCGAGATCCTGGGCGGCCTCGCCACCGACATCCAGGACCTGATCCGCGGCGAGATCTCTCTGGCCCGCGCAGAGCTGAACCAGAAGCTCGAGCGCGTGATTCTGGCGGCGATCTGGCTGGTGGGCGGCGCCCTGCTGGCGTTCGCGGGGCTGGTGGTGGTGCTGCAGGGCGTCGCGGCGGCGCTGGCGCTGGCGCTGCCGACCTGGGCCGCGTCGCTGATCGTGGGCGTCGCCATCGTGGCGATTGGGGCGCTGCTGGCCCGCGCTGGGCTGGGGATGCTGTCGCTCGACACGCTGATGCCCCAGCGGACGGCGGCAAGCCTGCGCAAGGACGCGCATGTCGTGAAGGACCACACCTGATGTCGCAGCCCAGTTCCGAACCCGGCCGGATCGAGCGTGATCTCGACCAGACCCGCGCCCGCCTCGACAGCCGGCTGTCCGAGTTGCAGGACCGTCTGTCGCCCGGGCAGGTGCTCGACGACCTGATGGGCTATTTCCGCGGCAGCGAGGGCGCGGATTTCAGCCGCAGCCTGCTGGACAGCGTGCGCGCCAACCCTCTGCCCGCGGCGGTGACCGGCATCGGCCTCGCCTGGCTGATGGCTGCCAATCCCCGCGGCGTCGCCCCCGGCGCGGCGTCCGCCCCGTCCGGCCGAGTCAGGGTGTATTCCCGCACGCCCGCCTTCGACGAGGGTGGCAGCGAGGCGATAGTCGAGCGCCTGCGCTCCGCGGAGGAAGGTGTCGCCCGCCATCCCGACGAGGCTGACCATGCCTACACGGAGCGCCTGGACCAGGCGCGCGGCCAGGCGATGGGCCTGGCGCGCCACGCCCAGGAGACCACGGAGTCGTTCGGCCAGCGCCTCCGCGACGTGCTCGCCTCCGCCGCGCAGTCGCTGGGTGCCGGCGCGCACGACCTTCGCGGCCAGGCCGGCACCGCGGCGGGCGCGGCCGGAAGCGCGGTCGGCTCCCTTGGCACTGGGCTGAGCAGCGGTGCGCAGGCGGTTGGCGGCGCCGTGCAGGGTGGGGCGCAGTGGGCGGGCGGCGCGTTGTCGCAGGGCGGCCAGGCGGCCGGGACGGCGGGGGGCAACCTGCTCTCTGCGCTCACCGACAGCCCGGTGCTGCTCGGCGCCCTCGGCGTGGCGGCGGGTGCCCTGCTGGGGGCGCTGCTGCCGCAGTCCGAGAGGGAGGGCGAGGCGCTAGGCGGCGTCGCGGGGCAGGCGCGCGACACGGTGCGCGGGCTGGCGCAGCAGGCCGTCGATGGCGGCGCGCACGTCACCCAGGCGGTTCTGGACGCCGGCCGGGAGAGCGCCGGGACGCATGGCCTGACAGGCGGCAGGAGCGTGGGGCAGCTTGTCGATGCCGCGTTGAGCGGCGATCTGGCAGGCCAGGCGAGGCAGGCCGCTGCGGAGATCCTGAAGGCCGGCGACGACGCCGTGCGCAAGGAGCTTCCGGAGCAGGGCCAGAGCGCGCCGCGATGAGCGTCGCCGGCGAGCCAGTGCCGCGGCGCGAGGCCGGTTCCGCCCAGGATGGAAGCCTGCTTCCAGGGACGGGCGAGCTTCCTCTGCTGGGAGGGGCACCGCCTCTAGTCGGGACGGTCGCCCTCGCGGAGACCGTGCTTCCGCTCCACGCCGAGGAGGTGTCCTTCGCGCGGCGCAGCGTGGAACGCCGCGTCCAGGTGCATGTCCGCACGGTGACGCGCGAGCACCCAGTCGACGAGATCCTCACCCACGAGCGGGTCGAGGTCGAGCGCGTGGCCATCGGCCTTCCGGTCGACGCCATCCCGCCCGACCGCGAGGAGGGCGACACCACCGTGATCCCAGTGGTCGAGGAGGTCGTGGTCGTCCACCGCCAGCTCGTGCTGCGCGAGGAGATCCGCGTGCGGCGATTGCGGGTCACGGAGCACCATCGCGAGACGGTCAGCCTGCGTGTCCAGGAGGCGGTCGTCGAGCGTTCCATCCCGGGACCCGGCGGGGGCGTCGCGGTCCCGGGCGCAGCGGCATCATCATATCCCAACAAGGATCACGCTTCATGAGCATGGAAACCATCGTCGCCGTCTTCGACACCGCCGCGCACGCAGCGGCGGCCGTGAAGGACCTGGTGAGCGCCGGCGTCCCCGCCGATGCCATCACCCAGCACTCCAACGGCACCGCAACCGGCGCCGGCGCGACAGGCATGGGCACGACTGGCACCGGCACGACTGGCACGGGCCTGACCGGCACGAGCACGGGCGCGCCCGCGCAGGGGCAGGGCTTCTGGGCCAGCCTGTTCGGTGCCGAGCCCGAGCAGCAATACGACACGGCCGTGTACGACCGCAGCATGGAGGCCGGCTCCACTGTGGTGTCGGTCAAGGCTCCGGAGAAATCCCTGACGCAGGTCATGGAGATCCTGGAGCGCCACAATCCCGTCGACATCGACGACCGCGCCGCGACCTATGGCTCCACGCTCACGAACACGACGGCCACGCTGCCGCTTGCGACCGGCGCCAGCCTCGGGACCACCAGCGGTTTTGCCGCGAAGCCGACAGTCCTGCCCGACAAGGCCACCGGCGGCACCATCCAGCTTGCGGAGGAGACGCTCGCGGTCGGCAAGCGGGCCTTGAACCGCGGCACCACGCGCGTGCGCCGCTACGTGATCGAGACCCCGGTCGAGGAGAAGGTCAGCCTGCACAGCGAGCGGGTTGTCGTCGATCGCCGTCCCGTCACCGGGCAGGTCGCCGGCACGGTGGATTTCAGCGACAAGGTGCTGGAGGCCAGCGAGATGGAAGAGGAGGCCGTCGTGGGCAAGACCAGCCGTATCGTCGAGGAGGTCGCGCTGCGCAAGGAAGGCAGCGACCGCACGGAGACGGTGCGCGACACCGTGCGCCGCCAGGACGTCGAGATCGTCCAGGAGCCGGCGGTCCAGACCACGACCAAGACCACCGTGGATCCGATCAAGCCGAAGATCTGAGACCTGCGGCGTTCGAGAGGGCTTGTCGAGAGGCAGGCAAGGTTGAGGC
>CAXSES010000239.1:3463-5132 GCA_964236225.1 uncultured Acetobacteraceae bacterium | reverse complement strand
TCGCCAAGCGCGGCGCGAGCCTGGTCGCCAAGCGCGGCGCGAGCCTGGCCGCCGGGCGCGGCCGGGCCGCGGCCGGCGGCGGCGGCGCGACGCGCGGGGCGGAGCGGGGCGACGTCGTCGTTGAGCAGCAGCAGGGTGTCGCCGCTCGCCTCCGCGGCGGCGAGGTTGTTGACGCGGGCGTAGTTGAACCCGGCCAGCCCGAGATCGAGCACGCGCACGCCCTCCAGCCCGGCGAGCCGGCGCAGGATGCGGCGCTGCCGGCGATCGTCGGGATCGACGCGGGAGACGGCGACGAGGATCTCGTGGATCGGGTGGAGGGTGTCGGCGAGCACGCGCGCCAGGCAGCGCGGCACGTGGGAGCCGCGACAGGCGGAGGGGACGATGACGCTGATCCTGGCGTGGCGGGTCGGGTGGCGGCGGATGCGCAGGGGATGGGCGGGGATGACCGTGCCCCGCGCGCCGAGATGGGCCTGCGCGACCGCGGCGAGGTCGGTGGCGGCGGAGGCGGCGTCGGCGCGTCGATGGGTGAGCACGAACGGCAGGTGGCGCGCCCGCGCCTGCGGGCCGGCGCGCAGCCACAGGCGGAGGCGGACGGCGTCGGCATGCGCAGCGGAGTCGGGCGCGGCGATGGCGGAGGCGGCAGGATCGGGCGCGACGGCGCCAGGCATGGCAGTGCCGGACATGGCAGTGCCAGGCATGACGGCGCCAGATGCGGCGGCATCGGGGGACAGCAGCGCCGCGCGGGCCATCACCAGGCCTCGGGTGAGCAGGCCGGACAGCAGCAGCGCCTCGCCGGCCTCCGGGCGGAACAGGGGGGAGTCGCGCTCGCCGTCGGGACGCAGGCGGTCCTCGTCGGCATAGACGATGTCGGGCGCGGCGCCGTCGGCGGCCCAGGCGGCGAGGTGCGCGGCAACCAGGGCCAGGGCGTGGGGCGCCGCGATCTCGCCGGCGCCGAGGATCGCGACGTAGCCGCCCCTCGCGCCCGCGTCGGCGGGGGGGCCGGCCCCCGTCCCCGCGCCTCGCGACGCGGCGCGATCCTGCACGCCGATGGTGTCGGCCGGGCGCCATTGCCCGGCGAGGGCCCGCAGGGTGGCGGCGAGGGCCGGGCCATCCGTCCCCAGCACGACGGCGTGGATCGGCGGCGCGTGCCGGGCGGCGGCCAGCAGAGCGGCGCGATCGGCGTCGCCCCAGCAATCGTGGCGGGCGCGCCACGCGGCGTAGTCCGGACGCTCGCCTGCCGCCGCGCGGCCCAGCGTGGCGCGCAGCCGCCCGGGCAGGCCCAGCGGCGAGCCGGCCAGCGTCGCGGGCAGGCGCGCGAGGCCGGCGGCGAGCAGGCGCGCGGCGGCCTCCGGACGCGACAGCGCCGCGAGCCGGGCCTCGCAGGGGACGCCGGGGCCGAAGCCCTCGAGGCGGAGCGCGCGGGACTCGGCGGGGACGTGCAGCAGGGCGCGCAGCGTGTGCGCCCGCGGCGTCGGTCGGCGGAGGAACAGCTCGCGCACCGTGTGGCCGCGCGCCTCGTCGACCAGGCGCAGGCGCAGGGCGCTGCCGGGAGGCATGCCCGCGACGCGCAGCAGGCACCAGCGGCCCAGGGCAGCCTCGGGCAGGGCCGCGTGCCAGGCGGGGATCGCGGGCCACGCGGGGCGGCGGCCAGGGCGCCAGGGCGTGCCGG
>CAXSES010000239.1:2170-3363 GCA_964236225.1 uncultured Acetobacteraceae bacterium | reverse complement strand
GGGTCGGCTCGGGCGCTGCGAGCAGGCTCAGCCTGGTGGCGCGGGCGGGGAAGGTCTGCACGCTGCCGGCCCTACCACCGCCCGGGCGCCGCCGGTATAGGCCGTGCTGCACATCCGGGCGTCCGTCGCGTGTCTCACGACCTGTCGCGTTTCCTCTCGCCGGCCAGCTTCCTGGCCCCTGCCCTGCCGGTCGGCGCGGCCTGGGCGGAGCACGTGCCGTTCGTGGCGTGGCTGGCGCACGCGGAGCGGCCGGCGCTGGCGGTGGCGCCGGCGGCGGGCGCCTCGGGCGGGATGGCCGCGCTGCTGGCGGCGGTGGCGCGGCAGGCGGGGTTCGAGTGCCTGGTGCTCGTGGACGGCGCGGGCGTGGCGGCTGCGGGCGGCGAGGCTGCGGAGGGTAGGGCTGCGGGCGGCGAGGCTGCGGGCGGGCCAGGCCTGGACGCGGCGGGCGAGGAGGCGGGAGAGGCGGACGCGGGCGGTTGGGCGGACGCGGAGGCCGGGCGGATGGCGAGGCTGCGCGACGCGCCGGCGCCGGGCACGGTGGACCTGATGCTGGTGGAGGGCGCGGCGGCGCTGGCGGGGCGTCTGGAGTGGCTGTCGCCGCGCGCGGTGGTGCTGGTGTGCCGGCCGGGGCCGATGGCGCGCCCGCCGCACGAGGCGTTCCGGTTCCGCCACGGCGGCGGGCTGCTGGTGCTGGCGCCAGGGGAGGCCGGGCCTGGCGCGAGGTCCGGTGGCGCGAGGTCCGGGGCCGCGCTGCGCGACGCGGGCCAGGAAACGGCGGCCGGGATTCGCGACGCCTACGCGCGGCTCGGCGGGCACCTGACCACGCGGGCGCAGCTCGCGGCGGCGCGGGCGGCGCTGGAAGCGGGCAGGCCGGCGACGCGCGCGGCGGCGCCGGCGGCGCTGGCGATGCAGCTCGACCTCGCGCGGCGGCGCGCGGCCTCGCTCGGCGCGCAGGTGCTCTCGCTGGGGGCGCAGCTCCATGCGGCGCAGTCGCACATCCGAATCGTGGAGCAGAGCACGTCGTGGCGGCTCACCGCGCCGCTGCGCAGGGTGCTGCACCGCCTGCCGGCTGGACGCTCCGGGCTGCGGCGGGCGCTGCGGCTGGGCTGGTGGATGGTGACGCTGCAGCTTCCGGCGCGCCTGGCCGAGCGCCGGCGCGGCCCGCTGCTGATCGGCGGCGGGCCGGGCGGCGG
>CAXSES010000239.1:0-2070 GCA_964236225.1 uncultured Acetobacteraceae bacterium | reverse complement strand
CGGGCGGCGGGGCGGGCGCGACGCTGGCCTGGCCGCCGCCGCTGGCGCTGCGCGAGGACGCGGAGCATGCGGCGGCGGGAGCGGGAGCGGGCGCGCCGGCGGTGGGCGTGGTGGTGTGCGTGCACGACGCGCCCGAGGACACGCGGCGCTGCCTCGACGCGCTGGCGCGGCACGGGCGGGCGCCGTGGTCGCTGGTGGTGGTGGACGACGGCAGCGGGGCGCAAACACGGGCGTTGCTCGACTCGCATCCCGCGATGGCGGACGCCACGCTGATCCGCCACGAGGCCGCGCTCGGCTACACCCGCGCGGCGAACGCCGGGCTGCGCGCGGCGCGAGGCGCGATCGTGGTGCTGCTGAACTCCGACGCCGTGGTCACGTCGGGCTGGCTGGACGCGCTGGCGCGGGCGTTCGGGTCCGACCCGCGCTGCGCCGTGGTCGGGCCGCTGTCGAACACCGCCTCGTGGCAGTCCGTGCCGCTGCTGTCCGAGGGCGGAGACTGGGCGAGCAACCCCCTGCCGGACGGCGTCGGCGTGGACGAGGCCGGCCGCATGGTGGCCAGGCGCCGCGCGGTGCATCCGGCGCTGCCGTTCATCAACGGGTTCTGCTTCGCGATGCGGCGCGAGGCGCTCGACGCGGTCGGGCTGCTCGACGAGGCGAGCTTCCCGGAGGGGTACGGCGAGGAGAACGACTGGTGCGTGCGCGCCAGGATCGCCGGCTGGACGCTGCGGGTCGCCGACGACTGCTACGTCTGGCACGCGCAATCAAAATCGTTCTCGCACGAGCGGCGGCTGAAGCTGGCGGAGCAGGCCGGCCTGGCGATCGGGGCAAAGTACGACGCGCGGGTGATGGTCGAGGAGCCGGCGGCGTTCTGTCGGCACAGCCTGGCGCTGCACGGGGCGCGCGCGTGGGTCGGGCAGGCCTTCGAGCGCGAGCGGGCCGTGGCGCAGGGCAGGCGCTGGTCAGGGGCGAGGGTCGCGTTCGTGCTGCCGGTGGCCGCGGAGGGGGGCGGCGCCAACGTGGTGCTGCAGGAGGCCGAGGCGCTGGGGCGAATGGGCGTGGAGGTCACGCTGCTCAACCTCGCGGCCAACGCCCCAGGCGCGGGCGCCGCGTACCCGGAGGTGGGGTCCTGGCGCTACGAGGCCGACGAGGCGGCGCTGCGGGGCCACGTGCTGGCGGGCGGCTACGACGCGGTGGTGGCCACGGCGCAGCAGAGCGCGTTCTGGCTGCCGCTGCAGTCCGAGGCGCAGGCGAGGATGGGCTACTACGTGCAGGACTACGAGCCGCTGTTCTACGACCCGCTCGGCCCGGACCACGCTCTGGCGCGGCTCAGCTACCAGCAGGACCCCGGGCGGGCGGTGTTCACCAAGAGCGTGTGGAACCGCGACACCCTGCTGCGCGAGGTCGGCGTGGAGGCGATCCCGATCGGGCCGAGCGTGGACGTGGACCGGTTCCGCGCCACGGACCGCCTGCGCCACGACGAGGTGCGGCCGACGCTGCGGGTGTGCGCGATGGTGCGGCCGAGCAGCGGGCGGCGCGGGCCGGAGGCGACCTGGCGGATGATGGCCGACCTCGCGCACGGGCTCGGGCGCGGCGTCGAGTGCCACGTGTTCGGCTGCGACGACGCCGACCTGGCGGGCTACCGGGCGCGCCATCCCGGGGAGGTGCGCAACCATGGGCGGCTGCGGCGCGCGCAGGTGGCGGCGCTGTTCCGCGCGATGGACGTGTTCGTGGACCTGTCGAGCTACCAGGCGATGGGGCTGACGCTGCTGGAGGCGATGTCGTCGGGGCTGGTGGCGATCGGGCCGGAGCGCGGCGGCGCGGGGGAGTTCATCACCGACGGGGTGGACGGGTTCCTGGTGCCGACGGCGGACGGCGAGGCGGCGCGCGAGGTGGTGCGACAGCTCGGCGCGGGCGACCTGGACATGGCGGGGGTCAGGCAGGGCGCGGTCGCGGCGGCGGCGCTGTGGCACCCGGAGCGGGCGGCGCTGGCGATGCTGGGGGTGGTGCTGCCGGAGAGGTAGGGCAACCGCTGCCATTCCAGCGACCCAGGAAGGCCAGGGGCTCTGCCCC
>CAXSES010000238.1:0-5132 GCA_964236225.1 uncultured Acetobacteraceae bacterium | reverse complement strand
AAGGCCAGGGGCTCTGCCCCTATGCCTGGAAGGGGAGACCCCGCCAAAGGCTCGCTTTTGAAAACTAATACCTAAGTAAAGCCGGTCCAGGGGCGGCTCGTCCCTGGCGGGTCTGGGCAGAGCCCAGCCTTGCTTCCTGACAGACCAAGGCAGGGATCTGCTGGCATGACACCAACGGCCGGGATCGCCGACCCACGAACAGGCGAGGCTGGGCCTTGCCCGAACCCGCAAAGGACCCGGGCCGCTTCGATCTCCTGCCTCGAGAAAGGCAATCCCAGGCCGTGCCTTTGGCGAAAGCCAAAGGCACGGCCTGGGGGCCCACCCGGCGTCCGGATCAGGACGCCGTCCCGCGTTCAGTGCGGCAGGGTGATGTACTGCTGCCCCAGCGGCGTGAGCTGCCCCGGCGCGCCGAGCAGGCTGCTGTAATGCGGGTCCGGGCTGACCCGCCCGGTGAACCAGGCGTAGCGGAACACGTCGCTGCGGCTCTCCAGCGTGGCCACCATCGAGGTCATCTGCGTGGCCTGCTCGCCCGGCGTGACGATCTGCGCGCCGTCTGTTTGGCTGTGCCAGTTGGCGAACTCGGTCACCCAGAGCGGCTTGTTGTACTTGTGCAGCCGGTCGAGCTGATCCGACAGGCCATAGTCGTACCAGTGGAAGCCGAGGTAGTCGATGGTGGGCTGGCGCCCGCCATGCGCCGCCTCGTAGGCGGCGTAGAAGGCGTCCAGCCAGACCACCGGGTCGCCGTAGTTCGGCATGTTGCCCCAGGTGATCTGCGGCCCCACGATCTTGACCCCGGCCTGCGCCGCGACCGCCTCGTATTGCGGCCACAGTGCCGCGGCCTGTTGCGGCGTGAGATAGGACTGGCCGCCGACATTGGGCTCGTTCATCACCAGCAGGTAGTGGATCGTCGGGTTGGCCTGCAGGAACGCCTCGACGCTGGCGGCATTGAAGTTGCCGTTCCACAGCATCGGGTAGTAGTCCATCTGGTAGGTGGTGCGGTAGCCGGAGGGCACTGCCGGGTTGGGGGCGGAACCCCAGTTGTACCACCACGACACGCCCGGGGCGAGCGCCTGCAGGTCGGCCTGCGAGGCGAGGTCATAGGCGGCGCCGCGCTTGGCGCTCTTCGTCGCGGTGGCGGCGGGCAGGGCGTCGGCCCCGACGACCGCCGTGGGGCTCGCGCCAGCGGTCTCGCCGCGCGCAAATCCGGAGGGCGCCCACAGGGCCGACAGCACGGCGAGCGCGCCAAGTCTGATCTTCATGGTGCTGCAATCCTTGCACGATGTCTGTGGCAACCGAGGCCTGTGGCAGCCGGGCCTCCCTTGCGGAGTCCGGATGGTTCGATCAGGTCGACCACCTCTTGCCCCGCCGTGACGATAGTCCCGCCCATGCTGCCCCAGGCGGAGGCTGGCGCGCCCGACGCCTGGCCGTCTCGCGCACTCTGCCGGACCCGGAGCGGCGCGAGCAATGACGGAGCAGATGACCCGCTCCACAGGATTCAGCCTCGCGTTCCAGCCTGCTGCACCAGCACCGGAGCTGTCAACACAATGGGGCCGCAGGTCGTGTCCCGGTCTGAAATCCAGAAAGCAAGGCCAGGGGCTCTGCCCCCATGCCTTGAAGCGGGGACCCCGCCAAAGGCTCGCCTTTGGAATCCAATACTTAGGAAGAGCAGGTCCAGGGACGGCTCGCCCCTAACGGGTCCCCGCTTCCGGGCACGGGACCCTTGGAAGCCCGTCCTCCAGGCAGGCGCGGACTCCAGAGGCTCGCCTTTGCCCGAGCTCGGGCAGGGCCCAGCCTCGCTTGCCAGTGCTCGACGCGGCGTTCCGGCTTGGCCGCCCAAGGGGTTTGCCCGGTCCGGGGCGGAACCAGGGGGGAACACCCACGGGTCCATCCACAGACTTACCCCGAGTTCTGTGGATAACTACCCCGGCGCGGACAGTTCCAGGGCGCGGGCGTACACCACGCGCCGCGGCAGCCCGGTCGCGGCGGCGACCAGGGCGGCGGCATCCTTGAGGCTGTGGCTGGCCAGCGCCGCGCGCAGCCGCCCGTCAAGCGCGCCCTCCTCCGGCGCCTCGTCCGGCGCGGGGCCGACGAGCACGGTGATCTCCCCGCGCGCCGCGTTCTGCGCGTAGTGCGCGGCCAGGGCCGGCAGGGTGTCGCGCCGCACCTCCTGGAACCGCTTGGTCAGCTCGCGCGCCACGGCGGCGGGGCGCGCGCCGAGCATCTCCGCGAGGTCGGCCAGGGTCTCTGCGAGGCGGTGCGGCGCCTCGTGCCAGATCAGGGTGGCGTCGAGGCCGGCCAGCTCTGCCGCGCGCAGCCGGCCCAGCGCGGCGCGGCGCGCGGCCTGGCGCGGCGGCAGGAACCCCGCGAACAGGAACGGGTGCGGCGGCAGCCCGGACAGCACCAGCGCGGTGAGCGCCGCGTTGGCGCCCGGCACCGCGTCCACCGCGATGCCCTCGGCGATCGCCGCGCGCACCAGCCGGTAGCCGGGATCGGAGACCAGCGGCGTGCCGGCGTCCGACACCAGGGCGATGCGCCGCCCCCGCCGCATCTGCGCCAGCAGCGCGGGGACGCGCGCCTCCTCGTTGTGCTCGTGCAGGGCGGCCGTGCGCACCGACAGGCCGCAATGCTCGATCAGCCGCGCGGTGGTGCGGGTGTCCTCGCACAGCACCAGGTCGGCGGCGGCCAGGGCGGCCACGGCGCGCGCGGAGATGTCGCCGAGATTGCCGATCGGCGTGGAAACCAGCACAAGCCCTGCGCGCCCTGCGGCCGGGACCGCAACGGCCTCCGCAGTGTCGTCACCTTCCGGGTCGCCGCCCCACCCGGCGTCGTCCTGCCCGCCGACATCCTGCCCGGTGTCGTCCTGCCCGGCGACATCCGGCACAAGACTTGCGGGCGCGCCGGAACCAGGCCCCGCGGGGTTCGGCATCGGGACGCCCGGGTGCTGCGCCGGGCCTGGCGCCGCCAACGTGACGTGCCTGCGGCCATCCCCGGCCGCGCGACCTTTGAAGGGATTCGTGGATGCGTCCTCGTGCATCGGGCCTCCTCGCCGTGCTGCTCGCCGCCGGCTGCACCGCGGGGCAGCCATACCCGCCTTCCGGCGGCCCGGCCATGCTGTCCGCCGGGGCGGCGCCGCCCGGGCTGCGGGTGGCGATCCTGCTGCCGCTGAGCGGGAGCAACGCTGCGCTCGGGCAGGCGATGCTGCGCGCGGCCCGCCTCGCCTTGGCCTCGCCCGGCTCGCCGGGGCTCGACGCGCGCGACACGCGCGGCACCGCGGACGGCGCGGCGGACGCGGCGCGCGAGTCGCTCTCGGCGGGCGACGCGCTGATCCTCGGCCCGCTGACCAACACGGAGACCGCCGCGGTGGCGCCGCTCGCGGCCGCGGCCGGCGTGGCGGTGCTGGCGTTCACCTCGGACGCGGCGCAGGCGCGCCCGGGCGTGTGGGTGCTGGGCATCACCGCGCAGCAGCAGGTGGACCGCCTGGTGGAAGCGGCGCGCGCCGACGGCCGCTCCCGGTTCGCCGCCGTGCTGCCGGACGGCGCGTTCGGGCAGGCGCTGGGCGACGCGTTCGCGCGCGACACCGCCGAGGGCGGCACGCCCGGGCAGGTCCGCCGCGCCACCGGCTTCTCCGCGACCAGCGCCGCGCTGAGGGAGGTCAGCGGCTACGCGGCCCGGCGCAGCGCCGCACAGGCGCAGCGCAGCGCTGCGGAGGCGCAGCGCAGGGCCGCGCAGGCGGGCGGCGACGCCACGCGCGCGGCCACGGATCAGGCGACGGACCCCATGCCGGCTCCGGCGCCTGAGCCGGCGGCGGAACCCACGCCTCAGGTGGACGCGCTGCTGCTCGGCACCGGCGGCGCCACGCTGCGCGACCTGCCCACGGTGCTGGCGCTCTACGACCTGAAGCTGCCGTCGGTACGCCTGCTCGGCCCGGCGCTGTGGGCGCAGGACGCCCCGCGGCTCGGCGGGCTGGCCGGCGCATGGTACGTGGCGCCGGACCCCGCGCTGCGCGCCCGCTTCGTGGCCGAGTACGCCGCATCGCTTCAGGCCGGGGCGCCCGCCGGCCTCCCCCCCGACATCGACGCCGCCGCAGGGTCCGCCGGCGCGCAGGGCGCTCCGTCCGCCGCATCCTCGCCCGCCATCCCGGCCGCCGGCCCGCCGCCGGCACTGGCCGACATCGCCCACGACGCCGCCGCCATCGCCCGCGTGCTGGCGGCGCAGGGCTACGGCCCGGTGGCGCTGCAGCGGCCCGAGGGATTCGCCGGCACCGACGGGGTGTTCACGCTGCTGCCGGGCGGCGCGGTGCGACGCGACCTCGCGGTGTTCCAGATCGACGCCGGCGGCGGCTCGCATATCGTCGCTCCCGCCAGCATCGCTCCCGCCGGCATCGCCCCCGCCGGAGCGAGCCTCCCCGGCGCCTGACCATGGCCGCGCGCCCCCCCGCGCCGCCCTCCGCCGCGCCGCTGCCCAGGAGCATGGTCGCCTCCGTCACCGCGGCGGTCGCGGCGGCCCCGGCGACGGTGCTCTCGATGCTGATGCTGTCGGGCACGCTGGCCGCGATCCCCGGGCTGGCGAGCCTGGCGGTGGTGGGGCTGGCGGCGCTCGGGCTGGCGCTGCTCTGGACGTCGGACCTCGCGATGCTGTCGCACACCCTGCGCCTCGCGGCCCGGGGCGAGGCGACGCCGGCCACCCCCCGGCTCGCAGTGCACGAGGCGCTGGTGCAGGAGGCGGCCCTGCTGGCACGCGCCGGCGCAGAGCGCGCGCGGCTGGTGGAGCGGATGCTGCGCGGCGAGGCGGCGATGGTCGAGCGCCTGCCCGACCCGCTGGTGGTGCTGGGCCGCGACCACGCGGTCCGCCGCGCCAACGTCGCCGCGCGCACCGCCTATGGCGCCGATCTCGCCGCGGTGATGCGCCATCCCGTGCTGCGCCAGGCCGTGGCCCGCGCCCTCGCGCCACGCGCCACGCAGCAGGACGCGACGCCTGGCAGGCACGGGGCCACGCCGCCTGACGCGCCGCCCGGCGCGGCGCCGCACGGCCCGGACGGCGGCGCGGCGGCACACGCCGCCGCGTCCACGCCGCCCGGCCCCGTCATCGCGGAGCTGTCCCTGCCGGTGCCGGTGCCGCGCGAGGTGCTGGCC
>CAXSES010000237.1:0-5144 GCA_964236225.1 uncultured Acetobacteraceae bacterium | reverse complement strand
GATGGCCCGCTTGGGCCATTGGAATGGGCAGCGGAGGGGGAGCCCAGCCTTGCTTGACTTTGCAGGTCACGGCGCCGTCTCCGCCCGCGCCGCCGCCAGCGCATGCCCTGCCTCGCCCCAGCCCTCGACTCCCTGCGGGTACCACATCACCGCGCGGTACCCCCAGCCGACCGCCCGCTTCGCGGCGTTCCAGGAACGCCAGCACTCGGGGTGGCAGTAGAACACCACCGGCCGCGCCGGATCGCCGCCGGTCAGCGCCTCGAGCCTCTGGCGCACCCAGGCCTCGGTCGCCGGCGCCAGCGCGGACTGCCCCGCATCGGGGAGCCAGACGCTGCCGGCGATGTCGCGGTGCGCCAGCGGCAGCCACACCGCGCCCGGCGACAGCCCTTCCGGCCGACGCTGCGCCACGCTGACATCGACCGCCACCGCGCCGTTACCCGTGCCGCCACCGGTGCCGTCCTGGGCCAGCAGCGCCGCCAGCGCCGCGGTGTCCACCACCCGCCCGCCCGCCAGCGTCGCGGGCACGGCGCCACGCTCCTCGCCGCCCCACAGCCCGGGCGGTTCCGGCGCGGGCCCGGCCGCGACCACCCAGCCCGCCAGCGCGACCGCCCACAACGCCCACGCCCCGCGACGCCCCGAAGGCACGGCCGCGCTCAGGTCCCCTGGGCGGGAACGTCGAAGCCATGCTCGAAGAGGGTGCCACTGCTGTCATGCGCGACCACGTCGAGCCTGCCCGGCCCCGGCGGCACGAAGCTGAAGGTGATCGCGGGGTCGGTGCTGAGCGAGATGTCCGACGAGACCTGCATCACCTGGGCGCCGTTGTAGGTGATCTCCGTCCTGTCGAGGAACCGCGCCGGAGTCATCAGCCGCGTCACCTGGTCCATCTGCATGCCGTTGAAGTTCGGATGGCGGATCAGGAGCTGCGCCGTGACCGGCCTGCCGGGGCTGTAGTCGCTGAGCAGGCGCAGCTTCATCTGGCCCAGCGCGCGCAGCGCCTCCTCGTCGTTCGAGCCCGCAGGGGCGGAGCAGCCGCCGGCCGCCTTGATGAAATCCTGCGTCATGTAGAGCCTGCCGTCCGTGGTCTCCGCGACCGCCTGCATGCGCGTGTACTGGTTCACCCGCACGCGCAGCCTGATCTCGCTCGGGTCGGCGAGCGGCCCGAAGGTGAAGGTCGCGGCCAGCGGCGAGGGGTTGTCGTCGATCACCAGGTAGACGGCCCTGACCGGCTTCGTGCCGGAGAGCTGGATCGACACCGGCACCAGCGCCGCGTCCAGCGCCCGCGGCGGCGCCTGCAGCGTCACCAGGCCGGCGCCGTCCTCCATTGCGCGGTCGCCGAAGATCGCGTGGCTGAGGTCGCTCCAGCGGCCGTCGCGCTCCGCCTCGTCCTCGGCCCGCGCCACGGACGGCAGAGCGGCGGACAGCACCAGCGCCCGCAGCACCAGCGCCCGCATCAGGGCCAGCAGGGCGGATCGTCCCATGGTTCGGCTCCCCTCGGGCCTGCCCGTGCGGGCAGCGCCACGTTCCAACGAACCGACCCGTCGGCGACGGAGCGGCAGCCTCACTCCCATTCGAGTTCCTTGTACGCCTCGGTGACGTTGCGCCCGTTGTAGTCGTCGAACAACGCCCATCGCGCGCGCTCGCCCGAAGCCACGGTGCCCACCGCCTGCTCGATCGGCACCCCGTCGCGGATCGCCGCCCGCGTCTGCGTCAGCAGCGCGCCCAGGTATCCCTCGATCGGGCGCGACGCCTCCGCCCAGGACAGCCGCAGCGGACCGTGCCCCGGCACCACCCGCGCCGCGCCCATCGCCCCGAGCACCGCCAGCTCGCGCAGCCAGCCGCGCAGGTCGCCGTCCAGCGAGGGCACCCGGTCCGCGAACACCAGGTCCGCAGACATCAGCGTGCCGGTCTGCTCGTCGAGCACGCTGAGGTCGTTGTCGGTGTGTGCCGGACCGTGCGCGTGCAGCGACAGCACCCGCCCGCCAAGGTCGATCCTCGCCTGATCCGCCACCAGCAGCGTCGGCGTCACCACCGGCCCCGCCTGCCCCGCGCCGAGGATGTCGTCGAGACCCCTCTGGTAGTACGGCCCGCGCGACGCGAGCGCCTGCGGCAGGCGCGCATGGCCCACGAACGCCGGCGCGTCCTCCAGGAACGCGCCGGCGCCGAAATGATGGTCGGGGTGGACGTGGGTGAGCACGACATGGCGGATCGGCAGCGACGTCGCCGCCCGCACCGCGGCGCGCAGCCGCCGGCCGCAGGCGAGGTCGCCGCCGGGGTCGATCACGGCGACGCTGTCGCGCCCGACCACGAAGCCGGTGTTGGCGATGGCGTCCCCGTTGGCGGCGGTGGCGTTCTCGACCAGGCCCTTCTGGAAGAACAGCCCGGCCGCGATCTCCTGCATGGCGAACGGCGTCCCGTCCGCCTCCTCTGCCCGGCCGAGGCCCGGCAGGCAGCACAGGCAGAACCCGGAGAACAGCGCCCGGCGCCGCGACAGCATCGAACCAGCGTCCATGCCGTGCTAGGTCGGCGACGGCGGGGACAGTGTCAATGATCCCGGCGCGGGAGTGGAGCTGGCATGGACGCATCGGCGGAGACGGACGCGGCGGCGCGGCCCGATGACCATGCCCGGCGACGCGCGACGCCGCGGCGCGGCCTGCGCCGTCTCGCCGTCCTGGCGCTCCTGGCCGCGGCCATGCCCGCCGCGGCGGCGGAGAACCGCCTCGCGCGGTCCGACGACCCCTACCTGCTGATGCACGCCCACGACCCGGTGGACTGGTACCCCTGGGGGCCGGAGGCGCTGGACAGGGCGCGGCGCGAGGACAGGCCGATCTTCCTCTCTGTCGGCTTCAGCGCCTGCTTCTGGTGCCACGCCATGCAGCGCGAGAGCTTCTCCGACCCGGCGATCGCGGCGCTGCTCAACGCCTCGTTCGTGGCCATCAAGGTGGACCGCGAGCAGCGCCCGGAGCTGGATGCGCTTTACGGCCTCGCCGCCGGCGTGCTCGCAGGGCAGTTCGGCTGGCCCAACAACGTGGTCCTCACCCCCGACGGCAGGCCGTTCGCGGCCGCGAGCTACCTGCCGCCGCACGACGACGCCTTCGGCCAGCCCGGCCTTGACACGATGCTGGCGAGGGAGCGCGACCTGTGGGCGCAGCACCGCGACCAGGCCGTGGCCGTGGCGGACCGCATTGTGCTGGCGATGCGCGACGCGCAGACGGCGCAGGCCGCGTCGGGACGGGTGGCGCTGGCGCCGGAGGCCTGGATGGCGCGTGCGCGCGACCTCTATCTGTCGCGCCTGGACGCCGCCAATGGCGGCCTCGGCGGCGAGGGCGGCAAGTCGCCGCATGCCCCGGTGCTTGCGCTGATGCTGGCCGCGCAGCGTGCGCGCCCGGACGCGCGGACCGAGGACTGGCTGCGCGCCACGCTCGACGGCATGGCGTTCGGCGGCATCGACGACCAGCTCGCCGGCGGCTTCCACCGCACCAGCACAGACGCGAACTGGTCGATCCCGCACTACGAGAAGATGCTCGGCGACAATGCCGGGCTGCTCGCCGCCTACGCCGACGCGGCGACGCTGCTGCGCGAGCCGCTGTATCGCGAGGTGGCGATCGCCACCGGCGCCTGGATGATCCGCGCGCTCGCCACGCCCGAGGGCGGGTTCCTCAACTCCGAGGACGCGCGCAGCGGCGACGCGGAGGGCGCGAGCCTCCTGTGGAGCCGCGAGGAGATCGCGGCCGTGCTCGGGCACCCCGCCGCCGCCCGCTTCCTCGACGCCTACGCGATCAGCAGCGACCAGCCCGCCGCGCCCGGCCAGCCCGAGCGCGGCGTGCTGCGGCTGAGGGTGCCGATCGCCGACACGCTCGCGCGCACCGCACAGCCGAACGCGGCGGCGCTGCTGGACTCGCTGGCCCGGGAACGCGGCGCGCTGCTCGCAGTGCGCGGCGCCCGGCCGCAGCCGCGGCGCAACACGCAGGTCGTCGTCGCGGAGAACGGGCTGGCGATCGCGGCGCTGGCCGGCAGCGCTGAGCGCCTGGGGCGGCCGGACTTCCTGGCCCAGGCCTCGCTTGCCGCGCTGCACCTGTGGGACGCGGCGTGGGACGAGCAAAACGGCCTGCTGCACCACGAGCTGATCGGCGGGCGCGCGCAGGGCGACGGCACGCTCGACGACCACGCCCTGCTGGCCGGCGGCCTGCTGGCGCTGGCGCAGGCCACCGGCGATCCGCTCTGGCACGCCCGCGCCGCGCGGCTCGCCGACGCGATGCTGCGCCGCTTCGCGCAGCCGCCGGACGGCGGCCTGGTCGCCTCCTCGGCGCGCGACCTGATCCTGCCGCCCTTCGACACCGCCGACGACGCGCAGCCCTCCGGCACCGCCGCGGCGATCGCGGCGCTGCTGCGACTCGACGGGCCAGGCGACGCCGCGGCGGCGTCGAGGGCGGCGTCGTGGATCGGCGGCGCGGTGGCCGCGCGCCCGGATGCCTGGCCGGCGGCGATCCTCGCGATGATGCAGGACGCCACGCTGTTGCGGCGGTCGGACCCGGCGCGAGAGGATGCACGGCGGGCGGCCATCGCGACTCCGGGTGCGGCTCCCGGCGGGGCGGGCGCGGCCGCGATGCCGGACACCGCGCTGCACGTGCACGTCGAGGCCACGCTGCGCGAGGGCGACGGCGCGCGCGAGCTTGCGGTCACGCTGCGGGTCGATCCCGGCTACCACGTCAACGCCAACCCCGCGTCGTCGACCGACCTGGTCGCGACCACGCTGCGCGTCGCCGGCCTGGAGGCCGCCGCGATCCGCTACCCAGGCGCGGTGACGCTGCGCCCGAGCTTCACGCCGGCGACGCTGGACGTCTACGAGGGCACGGCACGGATCATCGCGCCACTACTGCCCGAAGCGGGGGACACGCGGCCCGTGGCCGGCAGCGTGGACGTGCAGGCGTGCACGATGACTCTGTGCCTGCCGCCTGCCACGCTGGCGTTCACTGCGAGCCGGTAAGACCAGCGGCTGTCGAGTGTGGCCGATCAAGGAAGCAAGGTTGAGGCTCTGCCTCAAACTCCGCCAGGGGAAGGTCCCCTGGACCGCCTTCCCTCAAGGTGCGCCGGGTCCAGGGGCAAGACTGGCCAAAGGTTCCGACGGCCCTCTTGGGCCGTTGGAA
>CAXSES010000236.1:0-5160 GCA_964236225.1 uncultured Acetobacteraceae bacterium | reverse complement strand
GCAGCGCGATCATGGTCGGCCCGTCGCTGGGCGCGTGGTCCGGGTCGGGGTGCGCCTCGATGAACAGCGCCGCGACGCCCACGGCCAGCGCCGCGCGGGCGAGCACGGGGGCGAACTCGCGCTGCCCGCCAGAGGCTGCCCCGAGGCCGCCCGGCTGCTGGACCGAGTGGGTGGCGTCGAACACCACGGGATATCCGGTGCGCGCGAGGATCGGCAGGGCGCGCATGTCGCTGACCAGGGTGTTGTAGCCGAAGCTGGCGCCGCGCTCGGTCAGCAGGATGCGGGTGTTGCCGGTCGCCGCGACCTTGGCGGCGACAGGAGCCATGTCCCACGGCGCCAGAAACTGGCCCTTCTTGACGTTGACGGCAGCGCCGGTCTCGCCGGCGGCCACGAGCAGATCGGTCTGGCGGCACAGGAAGGCGGGAATTTGGAGGATGTCGACGGCCTGCGCAGCGGGCGCGCAGTGAGCGGTCTCGTGGACGTCGGTGAGGGTGGGCACGCCCAGGCGCTCGCGGATTCGGGCGAGGATGTCCAGGCCGCGGGCGAGGCCCACGCCGCGCGCCGCGCCGCCGCTGGTGCGGTTGGCCTTGTCGTAGCTGCTCTTGAACACGAGCGGGATGCCGAGCGCGCGCGTCATCTCGAGCAGGGCGGAGGCGACCTCCGTGGCGTGGGACTCGCTCTCGATCTGGCAGGGGCCGGCGATCAGGACGAAGGGCAGGTCGTTGCCGAAGGTGACGGGGGCTGACGCCGGGCCGACGGTCACGGCGGAGGGAGGTGGCGTGGCGGTCATGGCGGTGGCTCCAGGATGCGCCGGCTCAGGGCGCGGCGACGACGGGCACCGCGGCCTCGTTGCGGCGCAGCGGCGGCAGGGTCCAGGGCGGGTCGTAGAACCACGACACCGCCTCGCCTTGCGAAGTCCAGGCACTGCCCGACAGCGCGGCGAGCAGGCGGGCGCGGGCGCTCGCCACGGCGTCGGCGGAGATCGAGCCGGTGTAGCGCAGCACGCCCATGGTCTCGGAGGGCACCGCGACGACCCGCACGCGGGCGTCGTTTGGCGTGGGCGCGTCGGCCTCGGCGAGGCTGGCCGGCAGGAAGAAGCGGATGGTCCAGCGCCCGTCCGCGTCGCGGGCCTGCGCGACGGGCGCGGTCATGGCGAGGCGCTCGCCGTCGCGCGCGGGGGCGACGGCCACGGGCGCGGTCATCGCGATGCGGGCGCGGCCGCTGTTGGCGCCGAAGATGTAGCCGGCGACGCGCTGGAAGCCGGTGCTGCGGGCGGAGTACTCTGTGCCGTCCACTGTGGTCTCCGCGGCCAGGCGCGGGGCGTAGCGTCGTATCTCCACCCCGTCGGCCAGGTGGGCCACGACGTCGTAGCGCGGCTGCTCGGTACCGGAGCGCACGCCGACGACGGAGCAGGCGGTCAGCAGGAGGCCGGAGAGCAGGGTGGCCATGGCGGTCCTCCTCACGTGCGCAGGCTCGCCGCGCGGGCAGGCGGGCGGGCGGGCCACGCGCCACCCCGGAGCGGGGCGGACAGGCGGGCGGGGGCGGGCGAAAGGCGGGGACGGCCTGCGGGCATCCTGCCAGGCTATCGCAATGCCCGCTCCCGCTCCACCCGCCCCCGCTTCACCTGTCCCAGCCCCGCCCGCGGCCGCGTCCCCGCCGAGCCGGCTCGCGGTGCTGCGCCGGCCCGGCTTCGCCCTGCTGTTCGCGGCGACCAGCGTGTCCACGCTGGGCTCGGCCATGGCTGCCATCGTGCTGGTCTTCGCCCTGCTCGCGAAGGGCTATTCCGCCTCCGCGGCCGGCGCGGTCATCGCAGCCCAGACCGCGCCCGCGATCGTCCTGCTGCTGGCCGGCGGCGTCGCCGGGGACCGCTGGCCAAGGCGCGCCGTCATGGTGGGTGCCGACCTGCTGCGCCTCGCCAGCCAGGGCGCGCTGGCCCTGCTGCTGCTGCGCGGGCACCCGCCGCTGGCAGCCCTGATGGCGCTCGCAGGCTGCGGCGGGGTGGGCAACGCCTTCTACGGCCCGGCGGAAAGCGGGCTTGTGCCCCAGGCGGCCGGGCCGGAGCACATCGCGCAGGCCAACAGTCTGATCAGCCTGGTCGGCTCGCTCACCACCGTGATTGGCCCGTCGCTGGGCGGACTGCTCGTGGCGCTGGGCGGCGCGTCGCTGGCCTTCGGCCTGGACGCGGCCTCCTACGGGCTCAGCGCTTGCCTGCTGTCGCTGATGCCGCGCCTGGGCCACGCGCCGCCGGTGGCCGCGCGGCCTTCCTTCGCCGCCGAGCTGCGCCAGGGCTGGGGCGAGTTCCGCCGGCACCGCTGGCTGGGGCTGATCACCGTGCAGTTCGGCCTGCTGAACCTGCTGACGTTCCCCGCCTTCATCGTGCTCGGCGCGGCCTCGTTCGCGGCCGCACCGGGCGGCGCGCAGGGCGGCGTGCAAGCGTGGGGCCTGGTGATCTCGGCGAGCGGCGCCGGGGGCGTCTGCGGCGGCCTGCTGATGCTGCGCTGGAAGCCGCTCCGGCCGCTGGTGGTCGTGGAGGCCGCAGCCCTGATGGCCGCGCTGCCGGTCGCCCTGCTCGCGGTCGGGGCGCCGGTCCTGGTCGTCGCCGCCGGGGGCGTGGCACTGGGGCTGGCGGCGGCGGTGCTGAACATCCTCATCCACACCGCCATCCAGGAGAGCGTGCCGGAGGCGGTCATGTCGCGGGTCAGCTCAGTGGTCGGCCTGGTCGCGCAGGGCCTGGCGCCGGTCGGCTTCGCGGCCTGCGGGCCGATCGCGCAGGCCGTGGGCGTCCGGCCGGCGCTGGGCGGCGGGGCGGTGGTCCTGGTCGCCAGCGCCGTGGCGATGCTGGGCGCGCGCGACATCCGCGGCTATTGTTCGCCGGGACGGTCGGCGAACGGGTGATCCGGGCAGCCTCAGGGATCGGGCGCCAGCAGGCAAGCCTGGGCTCTGCCCAGACCCGCAAAGGGTCCTCGGACCCTTTGATCCCATTACTTGAGCAGAGGACTCCAAGGGCCAGCCTTTGGCGGGAGTTTGAGGCAGGGCCCTGGCCTTGCTTCCGTCCCGCCGCTCCGCCCCGTCACACCAGCCGCGCCTGCCTGACCGCCGCCTCGATGAAGCCTGCGAACAGCGGGTGCGGGTCGAAGGGCTTGCTCTTCAGTTCGGGGTGGTACTGCACGCCGATGAACCACGGGTGGTCGGCGCGCTCGACGATCTCGGGCAGCACACCGTCCGGCGAGAGGCCGGAGAAGCGCAGGCCGGTCGCCTCCAGGACCTCGCGGTAGTGGACGTTGACCTCGTAGCGGTGGCGGTGGCGCTCCTCGATCTCGGTGGCGCCGTACAGCGCGGCGGCCAGCGAGTCCGGCGCCAGCGTCGCGGGGTAGGCGCCGACGCGCATGGTGCCGCCCAGCTCGCCGCTGGCCGCGCGGCGCTCCACCTCGTTGCCGCGCGCCCACTCGGTGAGCAGGCCGACGACGGGGGTGTCGGTGGGGCCGAACTCGGTGGAGGATGCGCCGGGCAGGCCGGCCTGGTGGCGCGCTGCCTCGATCACGGCCATCTGCATGCCGAAGCAGATGCCGAGGAACGGCACGCGGCGCCCGCGGGCGAAGCGGACGGCGGCGATCTTGCCCTCGGTGCCGCGCTCGCCGAAGCCGCCGGGCACCAGGATGCCGTGCACGTCCTCCAGGCGGGCGACGGCGCCCGGCTGCTCGAACACCTCGGCGTCGACCCAGTCGAGGCGCACGCGCACGCGGTTGGCGATGCCGCCGTGCGCCAGCGCCTCGGCGAGCGACTTGTAGCTGTCGAGCAGGTTCGTGTACTTGCCGACCACCGCGATGCGGACCTCGCCCTCCGGCGCGCGCACGGTATCGACGATGCGCTGCCACCGCGACAGGTCGGGGGCCGCGTCATGGGGGAGCGCGAAGTGGCGCAGCACCTCGCGGTCCATGCCCTGCGTGCTGTAGGCGATCGGCACGGCGTAGATCGTGTCCACGTCGAGCGCCGCGATCACCGCCTCCGGCCGGACGTTGCAGAAATTGGCGATCTTGCGGCGCTCGCCCTCGGGGATCGGGCGGTCGCAGCGGCACAGCAGCATGTGCGGCTGGATGCCGACGTTGAGCAGCTCCTTGACCGAGTGCTGCGTCGGCTTGGTCTTCAGCTCGCCGGCGGTGGGAATCCACGGCACCAGGGTCAGGTGGACGAACATCGTCCGCTCCGGCCCGAAATCGTTGTGGAGCTGACGGATCGCCTCCAGGAACGGCAGGCTCTCGATGTCGCCCACGGTGCCGCCGATCTCGATCAGCGCGAAATCGAGGTCGCCCGTGTCGTGGGTGATCGCCTCCTTGATGGCGTCGGTGATGTGCGGGATCACCTGCACCGTGGCGCCGAGATAGTCGCCGCGCCGCTCCCTGGCGATCACCTCTGAGTAGATGCGCCCCGTCGTCGCGTTGTCCGACCTCGTGGCGTGCACGCCCGTGAAGCGCTCGTAGTGGCCGAGGTCGAGGTCGGTCTCGGCGCCGTCGTCGGTGACGAACACCTCGCCGTGCTGGTAAGGGCTCATCGTGCCAGGGTCGACGTTGAGGTAGGGGTCGAGCTTGCGCAGCCGCACGCGGTAGCCGCGCGCCTGTAGCAGGGCGGCCAGGGCCGCCGAGGCGATGCCCTTGCCAAGCGAGGAGACCACGCCACCGGTGATGAAGACGTACCGTGTCATGGGAGACCCCCTTACACCGGATGGTCCGGCGGCGGAAACCCATCGTGTTGAGAGACGCGTTCCGCTCTGCTTCACTGGCATGCAGACGACAGCAGGAGATCGCCATGAGCGAAACCGAGGCCGAGAAGCCGGACGACGTGACCGCCGCTATAGGCGTGGCCAAGGCGTTCCTCCTCCAGGCGTTTCAGGGCGAGACCATCGAGAACCTGGGTCTTGAGGAGGTCGTGCCTGTTCGTCCCGAGGTTGGAGAGTGGAGCGTCACTCTCGGCTTCAGTCGCAGGTGGCAACATCCAGCAGAGAACAACAGCTTTCTCCAAATGGCTGCCCTGGCCACCGCGGCGCGCCCTGCTCGCACCTATAAGGTTGTGAAGGTCAACGTGCGTGGTCCCGGCGGGCTGTCGATCACCAACCGGAAGGACGACTGACCCTCAGTGCCGAAGCTGGTCCTCGATGCGAACATG
>CAXSES010000235.1:0-5184 GCA_964236225.1 uncultured Acetobacteraceae bacterium | reverse complement strand
AGGGCCCTGCCTTTGGCGGGGTCCCCGCCTTGAAGCAGGGGGGCAGAGCCCCTGGCCTTCCTTGCCTGCCCGTTCGGTCAAGACTAAACGCCGCTGGTATAAGACCCCCCGCCTGACCCACGGCGACTGGACCCGCGATGCCCCCTGAGACGCTGCTGACCGACGCCCCTTCGGCACACGGCGCCGGACCCGCCGCGCCGGACGCCGGCGCCGCCATCGACGCCGGCCTCGCCGCCCTGCTGCGCCGCCAGAAGCCCGACGGCCACTGGGTGTTCGAGCTGGAGGCCGACGCCACCATCCCCGCCGAATACGTGCTGCTGGAGCACTACCTCGACCGCATCGAGCCCGCGCTGGAAGCCAGGATCGGCACCTACCTGCGCGCCGTCCAGGGCGCGCATGGCGGCTGGCCGCTGTTCCACGACGGCGCGCTCAACATCTCCGCCAGCGTGAAGGCGTACTACGCGCTGAAATGCCTCGGCGACGACCCTGACGCCCCCCACATGCGCCGCGCCCGCGACGCGATCCTGGCCGCCGGCGGCGCCGAGCGCTCCAACGTGTTCACCCGCCTCCAGCTCGCGCTGTTCGGCCAGGTGCCGTGGCGCGCGGTGCCGGTGATGCCGGTCGAGATCATGCTGCTGCCGCGATGGTTCTTCTTCCACCTGTCCAAGATCAGCTACTGGTCGCGCACCGTCGTCGTGCCGCTGCTCGTCCTGCTCGCCCGCCAGCCGGTGGCGCGCAACCCGCGCGGCGTCGCCATCCCCGAGCTGTTCCGCACGCCGCCCGACCAGGTCCGCGACTACATCGCCGGCCCCTACCGCTCGCGCTGGGGCAAAACCTTCAAGCGCGTCGACCAGGTGCTGCGCGTGGTCCAGCCCGGCTTCCCCGGCGCGGTGCGCGAGCGCGCGGTCGCCGCCGCGATGGCGTTCGTCACCGAGCGGCTCAACGGCGAGGACGGCCTGGGCGCGATCTACCCCGCGATCGCCAACACCGTGATGATGTTCGACGCCCTCGGCGTGCCTGCGGACGACCCGCGCGCCGCCATCGCCTGGGCCGCGGTGCGCAAGCTGCTGGTCGTCGGCGAGGACAGCGCCTACTGCCAGCCCTGCCTGTCGCCGGTCTGGGACACCAGCCTCGCCGGCCACGCCGTCGCGGAGGTCGAGGCGGGGGAGGCCGAGGCGGGAAAGGCCGACGCGGGAGAGGCCGCGGGCGAGTCCGGCCCCGCGCTGGCCGCCGCCTGCGACTGGCTGGTCGCGCGCCAGATCACCGACGTGGTCGGCGACTGGGCGGTGCGCCGCCCCCTCACGCCCCCCGGCGGCTGGGCGTTCCAGTACAGCAACCCGCACTACCCCGACGTGGACGACACCGCCGTCGTCGGCATGCTGCTGCACCGCGCCGCCAACCCGGCCCATGCGCCCTCGATCGAGCGCGCGCGCCTGTGGGTCGTGGGCATGCAGAGCAGCGACGGCGGCTGGGGCGCGTTCGAGCCGGAGAACACCCACGACCACCTCAACCACATCCCGTTCGCCGACCACGGCGCGCTGCTCGACCCGCCCACCGCCGACGTCACCGCGCGCTGCGTCTCCTTCCTCTGCCAGCTCGCCGACCCGAGGGACCGCCGCGTGATCGCCCGCGGCCTCGCCTACCTGCGGCGCGACCAGGAGGCGGACGGCTCCTGGTTCGGCCGCTGGGGCACCAACTACATCTACGGCACCTGGTCCGTGCTGTGCGCGCTCAACGCCGCCGGCGTCGGCGCCATGGACCCCTCGGTGCGGCGCGCCGTGGCGTGGCTGCTCTCGGTGCAGCGCGAGGACGGCGGCTGGGGCGAGGACGAGGAGAGCTACGGCGACGCCCCGCACGGCCGCTACCACGAGGCCACCCCCTCGCAGACCGCCTGGGCGCTGCTCGGCCTGATGGCGGCGGGCGAGGCGGACCACCCCGCGGTCGCGCGCGGCATCGCCTGGCTCCAGGCCGCCCAGCGCCCGGACGGCGAGTGGGACGAGCGGCCCTACACCGCGGTCGGCTTCCCGCGCGTGTTCTACCTGCGCTACCACGGCTACCGGCTGTTCTTCCCGCTGCTCGCCCTGGCCCGCCACCGCAGCCTCTCGCGCGCCGCCAGCCGCCGGGTCGCGTTCGGCTTCTAGTGGCCCCGCCCGACACGGCCGGGCTCGGCATCCTGGTGGGCCTGGCCGCCGAGGCCCGCCTCGCCTCGCCGCTCGGCGGGATCGTCGCGGCCGGCGGCGGCACCGCGGGCGGCGCAGAGGCGGCCGTGCGCGGCCTCGTCGCCCGGGGCGTGACCCGCCTGGTCAGCTTCGGCCTGGCGGGCGGCCTCGACCCCTCGCTGCCGCCGGGCGCGCTGCTGGTGCCGCGTGTCGTGCTCGTGGACGGGCAGGGACCCTGCGAGGCAGACGAGGCGCTGTGCGACTGGCTCGGCGGCGCGACACAGGGCGCCCTGCTCGCCGGTGACTGGGTGGTGGCCACGGCGGCGGCGAAGCGCGCGCTGCGCGAGCGCACCGGCGCGGTGGCGGTGGACCTGGAAAGCGGCGCCGTGGCCAGGGCGGCAACCCGGCAGGGGATCGGCTTCGCGGTGCTGCGCGCGGTGTGCGACCCGGCGGGGCGGGACCTGCCGCCGGCGGCGCTGGCGGCGCTGGACCGGGCCGGGGGCGTCGGCGCCTTGCGCGTGCTCCTCTCGGTGCTCGGCAGGCCGGCGCAGGTGCCGGCGCTGCTGCGACTCGCCCGCGACGCCGCGGCGGCGCAGCGGGCCCTGCGCGATCGCGTGCGGCAGATACGGCACCCGGAAGAAGGCTAGGAAAGGCCAGGGGCTCTGCCCCCCTGCTTGAAGACGGCGACCCCGCCAGGGGAAGGTCCCCTGGACCGCCTTTTCTTAAGTTGCGCCAGGTCCAGGGGCGGCTCGCCCCTGGCGGGTCTGGGCAGAGCCCAGCCTTGCTTCCTGCCTGCCTTCCTCCGCGCGCCACAGGGCGTAGGCCGCCCGGCACACCGCAAGCCACGCCTCCATCGACGGCTCGCCGAGCTGGTCCGCCCTCGCCAGCCGGTCGAGCCGCCCGCACAGCAGCCCGGCCCGCCGCCGCTCCACGCTGCCCGCGGGGTGCGCCTCGTCGGCCAGCGTCACGTAAAGCAGCGTCGCCCCGCCCTGCCCGCGCAGCGCGGTCCAGACCGGGATCACCTCCGCCTCCGCGAGGGGCCGCTCGCGGCGCAGCACGAGGATTCGCGTGCCGTCGCGCAGGTCGTCCAGCATCAGCCTGCGCAGCACCGCGAGCCGCGCGGCAACGATCGCATGCACCGCCGCGGGCGCCATGGCGCCTTCCTTGACCTCGGCGAGGCAGTGCACGCCATAGGCAGGCTGCACGCCCACGTAGTCGCGAGGCTCACCGTAGAGCGGCAGCGCGACCAGTTCCAGCGTCGCCGGATCGTCGATGCCCTCGAACCCGCAGGCCAGGCCGCGCGCGATCTGCGGCAGCGTCACGCCGCCCTGGCGGAACAGCGAGGGCAGATCCAGGCCGAGACGCTGCTGCACCACGCTGAACTCGGCGTTGTCGCCCAGGCTGCGGAAGTGCTGCATGAGCTGCTTGGACGCCATGTGCTCGACCGATTCGCCCCAGAGCGCCGGGGCGAAGGGCAGCGTGCGGATCGAGAGCCGGCTCAGCCACACGGACAGCACGCGCCCGTCCTCGCCCCGCCCGATATCGGCGGGGCGCACCCCGTCGGGATGGAGCAGGCGCAGCCGCAGCACGCCATCAACGGCCACCACCGCGGCCGGGAACATCACCAGGGTGTCGCCGCCGGGCAGCACCGGCTGGCGCCCCAGGTCGAAGCCGTTGAGCAGCACGGTGACGCCCTGGTCCCTGTCGAACGCCGCGAGCGACAGCGCCAGCTCGAACCCGGGCGCCGCGTCCTCGCCAGCGCACGCCCACTCCGGCAGGCGGAGCCTGATCTCGCTTTCCCCGTCCACCGCCCAGATCCCCTCGGCCTCGGCCACGCTCCAGCCGATGCCGAGGCAGCCCAGGCCCTCGCCGCCCTGGCCGAAACCCAGCGCCAGCACGGGGCGGCGCTTCACCGCGGGGGGCGGCCGGAAGAACGCGCATTCCCGCCACACGTCGCGCGCGGGCGCCGCCGCGACCGCGCCCACCTCGGCGAGCAGGATCGCGCGCTCCGCCTCGTCCTGCCACGGCTCGCGGCGCAGCGGCTCGTCGCGCAGCAACCCGAACAGCGCCGCGTTCGCAGTGACCTGCCCGTCGTCGAAGAAGCTCGAATCCGCGGTCGGCTGCATCCCGCTGCCGAGCGAGACATACTCGTAGCGGTCGTGGCCGTCCGGAGCGGGCTGCCAGGTGCCGCCCATGCCGTCGCGGATCATGCGCTGCGTCAGGTCCACGTGCTCGTGGCCATAGCCGCGGAAGCGCGTGTCGAAGAACCCCACCCGCTCCACCGCCCTGCGGCTGAACGCGGAGACCTGCGCCGTGCTCGCCGTGGTGATGAACGGGTCGTCCAGCGTGCCAGCCCCACGCACGAACACCTCCGCCGGGAACCAGGCGCCGGCGTAGTTCACGTGGTCATGGCGCCGCGCCGCCTCCGCCCAGACCGAGAGCCAGCCGCGCTCCGCCGGGAACGCGTCGTCCTCCAGCAGCACGATCGCGTCGTGGCCGCGGCGGAACAGGGTGTAGAGCGCCCGGTTCTTGTTCCACGCCACGCCGCGGTTGCGCCCGGTGACGAAGTCCAGCCCTGTCGCCGCCAGGTACTCCACGGTGCCGTCCGTGGAGCCGTCATCGGCCACCAGCAGGTCGAACGGCTCCGGAGTCACGGCGCGCAGGCGGGCGAGCGTCTCCTCGAGCTTCCACTTGCGGTTGTAGGTGGTGATCCCGACACCGATCGAGGCCAAGGTCATGCTCCGGCGCTATCCTTCGGCATCCTAGGGGGCCGGCCCGTCCCTGGCGAGGCGGCGCCGGGCCGGCGGGCCGCCACGTCGGCGGCCGCCGGTCTGCCGTGATGCAGCAGTCGTCCCCGACGGCGTCGGGCTGCCTTCCGAGCGGACCAGCCGGCCTGCATCGAACTGGCGCCAGCATACAAGACGTTCGCCAACAGGAGATGAACACGCCGGCAGCAAGCAAGGCTGGGCTCTGCCCAGACCCGCCAGGGGCGAGCCGCCCCTGGACCCGGCGCAACTTAGAGCAG